>JBFFMB010000083.1:0-6628 GCA_041554455.1 Bacteroidales bacterium | reverse complement strand
AGGGCTGCAAATATACGTAAAATATGAATGTTAACCCAAATTTGGAACGAGATTATTCATAATTTTGCAGCCGATACGAATTGTTGTATTTTTAATGAAATTAACCCAAACATTTATCTCAGTCATATTATGATAGAAGAACCGAAACAACGCACAGAATTATCAGAATTAGGAGAATTTGGTTTAATCGACCATCTTACTAAAAATATTAAGCTAAAGCATAAAAGTTCGATAAAGGGTGTTGGTGACGATGCGGCCGTTATTGAGTCGGAAGGCAAACAAAATTTAGTCACTACCGATCTTTTAATTGAGGGCGTGCATTTTGACATGACTTACACTCCCCTTAAACACCTGGGTTATAAGGCAGCTATTGTTAATTTCTCGGATATTTACGCCATGAATGGAGAGCCAAAGCAAATGGTTATTGGAATTTCTGCATCCAATCGTTTTTCGGTAGAGGCTTTGGAAGAATTATATTCAGGGATTTATTTGGCTTGCGAAAAATATAATGTTGACATTGTTGGCGGAGATACAACCTCTAGCTCATCGAATCTTTTCATCGCTATTACGGTTATCGGAGAAGCAAAAAAAGAAGATGTGGTTTACAGAAAAGGTGCTAAAACAGGTGATTTGCTTTGTGTAAGTGGTGATTTAGGAGCCGCATATATGGGCTTACTTGTATTGGAAAGAGAAAAACAAGTGTTTAAAGCCGACCCCAATATGCAACCTGATTTTGCAGGCAATGATTATATTTTGGGTCGACAACTAAAGCCAGAAGCCCGCAAAGATGTGATTGAGCGTTTAAAAGAAAAAGGCATCAAGCCTACTTCTATGATTGATATCTCGGATGGCTTGGCCTCAGAAATTTTACATTTGTGTAAACATTCTGATTTGGGTTGTAATTTATACGAAGAAAAAATCCCAATCGATGTTTTAACGATTAATATGTCGGAAGAATTTAAAATCGACCCTAGTATTGCCGCTTTAAGTGGTGGCGAAGATTATGAATTATTATTCACTATTAGTCAAACAGATTTTGAAAAAATCAGTGAATTAGAAGAGATTTCAGTGATTGGACATATGGCAGATTCGAAAGCTGGTAAATACATGATCACACGATCGGGAACAGCCATCGAATTAAAAGCCCAAGGGTGGGACGCCATGAAAGCAGAGGACGAATAATTTGCCACAGAAAAATCCACATATCGATCAATTAAAATCACTCATAAAAGGCCTCCCGGAAAAGCCGGGAGTTTATCAGTATTTTGATAAAGATCAAAAGATCATTTATGTGGGTAAAGCTAAAAATCTAAAAAAAAGAGTTTCCTCCTATTTCACCAAAGACCACTATGCCTACGGCAAGATAAATGTTTTGGTGCGAAAAATCACTGATATTAAATTCATTGTTGTTGACACCGAATACGATGCTCTTCTATTAGAAAATAATCTGATAAAAAAATATCAGCCGCGTTATAATGTGATGCTAAAAGATGACAAAACCTACCCATGGATTTGCATCAAAAAAGAGCCCTACCCCAGAGTTTTTTCAACTCGGAATTTAATTAAAGACGGTTCAGATTATTTTGGGCCTTATGCATCGGTGACCATGATGAGAACGGTTTTAAATCTCATAAAACAATTATATCCTTTACGAAATTGCAATTTAAACTTATCTGAAAAAAATATTGAGCAAGGAAAGTTTAAAGTATGCCTCGAATATCATATTGGAAATTGTTTAGGCCCCTGTATTGGAAAACAAAGTGAGGAAAGTTACAACAAAACCATTGCCGAGATAAAAGCTATTATCAAAGGAAATATCAGCACGGTTGCCACTGAATTAAAAAAATTGATGTTCGCTTATGCAGAAGAACAAAATTTTGAAAAAGCGCAAATTGTTAAAGAAAAGATTGAACTGCTTGATCGCTATAAAAGCAAATCCACCATTGTAAATCCGAAAATTCATGATGTGGATGTATTTTCGATTATCAGCGATGAAAAATCGGGCTATGTAAATTTTTTAAAAGTTATCAATGGAGCTATTCTTCAGGCACATACCATTGAGATAAAAAAGCGATTGGAAGAAACGGAGGAAGAGCTTTTAGCAATCGGTATTGCCGAACTTAGACAACGATTTGATAGCCGATCCAAAGAAATTATTATTCCGTTTACATGTGATATCGAAATCCCTGATACAACATTTAGCATCCCTATCAAGGGAGATAAAAAACAGTTGCTTGAACTATCCGAACGAAATGCTAAATATTATAGATTAGACAAACAAAAGCAAAAAGATTTAGTTGATCCGGAGAGACATAGCAAACGAATCTTAAATCAACTAAAAATCGATTTGCGATTAACCGAAATCCCTAAACATATTGAATGTTTTGATAATTCTAATTTTCAGGGAGATTATCCGGTAGCGGCCATGGTTCATTTTACAAATGCCAAGCCTGATAAAAAAGAATATCGGCATTATAATATTAAAACCGTTGAAGGTCCCGATGATTATGCCTCCATGGAAGAAATCATTTACCGTCGCTATAAACGACTTATGAATGAAGAAAAAGCCTTACCCCAACTCATTGTTATTGATGGCGGGAAAGGTCAATTGAGTGCCGCTTTAAAAAGCATCAAAAAATTGGAGTTAGATGGAAAAATAGCCATCATCGGTATTGCGAAGAAATTAGAAGAAATATATTTCCCAGGTGATTCCATTCCCATTTATATCGATAAAAAATCTGAATCCTTAAAACTCATTCAACAACTTCGTGATGAAGCTCATCGTTTCGGTATTACGCATCATCGCAAAAAAATGGAAAAAGGAACTATTAAATCTGTACTCACCGAAATTGAAGGCATTGGATTTAATACTGCCCAAAAATTATTATGGGAATTTAAATCCGTAAAGAAAGTCAAACAAGCAAGTATTGAATCCCTCACAGAAATAATTGGTAAAGCAAAAGCGGAGATTATCTTTCGTTATTTTCAAGAGCATTAAGTCTGAATTTCCTCTTATATTTGTTCTAAAGCAATTTTCAAAATGAAACTTTTAAAACAATACATTCCAGGCAAAGATATTCAATGGAAAGGAAGGATTGATGACCCAAACGATCCCGATTCATTTCGGTGGCATCAGATTATAAAGCCTCTTGACCTAAACGAAAATATAAAAAACATTGAAACTGGTTATTGTTTATTGGGTTTTTGTAGTGACGAAGGGGTTAAACGTAATTTTGGTCGCCCAGGAACAGCCAAGGGACCAAAATCAATCCGAACTGAGCTTGCAAACCTACCTTATGGTTTTACTTCAAGACCTCTATTGTATGATGCCGGAGATATATATCCTGAAGAAGGTCAATTGGAAGATGCTCAACAAAGACTATCTCTGGCTATAAAAAAAATCAAGGATCTAGGTTTATTTCCAATCGTTTTAGGTGGAGGGCATGAAATCTCATATGGACATTATCATGGACTCAAGAGACATTTAGATACTCATCTGGCCATTATCAATTTGGATGCCCATTTTGATCTGCGTCCCTACAAAAAAGGAGGTAGTTCTGGAAGCATGTTTTTGCAAATTGCCGATGAGTGCAATGCTGATAACGCATTGTTCAATTATCTTCCTATTGGAATACAGACTTATGCTAATACATTAAGTTTATTCAAAAAAGCAAATGACTTAGGTGTTGATTATATTCTGGCTAAGGATGTAGATGAAACAGCACTCCCAAAAATCTATAAGCATATAGATACTTTTTTATCCTCTCAAAAACACTTGTATTTGACGGTTTGCATGGATGTCATCTCATCAGCTTTTGCCCCTGGAGTTAGTGCAACACAGCCTTTCGGGCTAAATCCTGAAATCAGTTTAAAAATCATAAAATACATTTTAAAAAGCGGCAAAGTTGAAGGAATTGATTTTGCAGAAGTATCACCACGTTTTGATGATGATCATCAAACAGCCAAGTTAGTCGCTGTTATGATTTATGCAATTATTAACTCATTCTCATAATTTTGAAATGTGTATTTTATTCGAAATAGAAAAAATTAAAAAGGGTGACTAAATAGTCACCCTTTTTAATTTTCATTGTAACACAAATCTCACAGGCAAGGTGTATTGAACACGAACAGTTCTACTAAATTGCTTTCCAGGCTTCCAAAGAGGCATCATCTGCACCACTCGCATGGCTTCTTCATCGCAACCACCCCCTATTCCTCTCATTAAGTGAATATCCGTAATTGACCCATCTTTTTCAACCACAAAACCAATGTAAACAACTCCTTTGATGCCTGCTTCTATAGCCATTACAGGATAATTCATTTGTTTACTTAAAAACGCAAATAAAGCTGCTTGTCCTCCAGGGAACTCGGGCATTTCGTCAACACTAATAAAGGGAGGCTCCTCACCGACAGGAGATTCGTCTGGTAAGTCCGGTTGAGTCCAAATAGGTATTTCAGTTTCTGGCTTAACATACGCATCAATCTCTACTTCTGGAGGCTCCTCTTTTGTATTCACTTCCAAAACCTCTAATTTGGTAATGTTTATAGGTGGTTTAGGTATTGGAGGGATGACCGTAATGGGCGGATATTCAATTTCAATAATTTTTTCGATTGAATTACCAACACTTATATCAATAACATCATACGATTTCATCTCAAAAGCTGTTAATGCCATTGATAAACTCAGGATAATTCCAATTTGAAAGAACATGAATCGTTTGTTTTCCAAGTTAGCGGATGCTGTTTTTTTCTTTTTCATAACATTCGATTTAGGTTAGTAGTATAAATTTCCCATCGACAGAAAAGCAAAACAATTATAGATATCTAGTATTCTAAATACAAATACCATTCCATAAATACAGGCATAAAAAAAGCCCTTCCAATAATTTGGAAGGGCTTCAAATTTTTTTTTAAAACTATTATTGCAGAACGAATCTTACAGGTAAGTTAAACTGAACACGAACGGGTCTTCCACGTTGCATACCAGCAGTCCATTTAGGCATCATTTTAACAACACGAACGGCTTCTTCATCGCATCCGCCACCGATACCTCTCATAACCCTAACATCTGTAATTGAACCGTTTGTTTCTACAACAAAGGTTACATATACTCTACCTTGAATACCACTTTCACGTGCCATAATTGGGTAGTCAATATTTTTGTTCAAATATCGTTGAAGTTCCACTTCTCCTCCAGGGAAACTTGGCATTGATTCAACCACTTGGAAAATCTCAGCTTCATCGATTTGCTCTTCTTCTAAATCCATTGGTACGAACTCTTCCATTTCGGTGTCCATATCAATATCAGCATCAATTTCAATTTCATCCTCTATCTCAACATCGTCATCAACAATGTCAATCACAGTCACCTGCTTAGGTGGAGGTGGTGGAGGTGGTTTAACTTTTTGTTCTGTAATTGGAACTATTTCTTCAGGTGCATCGTCAATGATTTCTTGAACCATTTCAAACTGTCGTTTATCATAGCTCTTCCATTCGAAAGCAGCAAGTGAAATCGACAACGATATAATTAATCCTATCTGAATAAATAAAACTTTTTTTGATTCCAAATCAGCTTTTGGTGACTTTTTTGCATCCATGATTAAAGGTTTTATCAAATTTTTCTTTACAGCCGCTAAATTATTAAAAAATCTTTAAGCTCGATTACTTTTAATAGATTTTTTTCGTTCAATGTATAAAATTAATATGTAAGAGAGTACACAACCAAATAAATTTGCCAGAAAATCAAAAATACTCCCATTTCTTCCTGTAAATAAGTAATGTTGCAAAATCTCCAATACTCCTCCAAATACTACTACAAATAAGAGGCCAAGTATTAATGATTTTTTAGTATGATGGTTTTGTTTAAGAATACCCTTTAACACCAAAAAACAAAGTACAAAATATAGAACAATATGCACTATTTTATCAGGACTCAGCCAATCAGAAAATCGTTGAATCTCTGGAAAATAATTGCCGGGCATAGCAGAAAGAAAAATAATGATTATTCCCCATACTATCCCCGGCCAAAAGTTTTTTACACTCACAAAAGAGAAGATTTAAGACTCAGTGATTTCTTTGTACTGATCAGCTGTTAATAATTCTTCAAGATCAGACTGATCTGACATTTTCACTTTAATGATCCAACCTTCACCATAAGGATCTTGATTAACTGTTTCAGGAGCTGATTCTAAAGCTTCGTTGAATTCAAGTACTTCACCAGATACTGGCATAAACATATCAGAAACTGTTTTTACGGCCTCAATAGTACCAAAAGCTTCTTCTTTATCTAAGATTTCACCTACAGTTTCAACTTCGATGAACACAATATCACCAAGTTCTTTTGAAGCAAACTCTGTAATGCCTACAACAGCGTTATCGCCTTCTATTCTAACCCATTCGTGGTCTTTAGTGTACTTTAAATTTTCAGGTATATTCATGCTTAAAATGTTTTGATTAATTAGACTCCAAATTTACATCATTTTTTGATAAATAATTAACAGTAGAGCTATTTTTATGTTTTTTAGAAAAAGTAAAACGAGGCCTAAACAATTTAATTTAAAAAGAAACGCAAGCTAAACCCGCCAGAAGTCGTCGAATTCGGATACTGTGAGCTAACAAACGGATTATT
>JBFFMB010000082.1:0-6638 GCA_041554455.1 Bacteroidales bacterium | reverse complement strand
TTGTTCTTTATAGAGGAATAATTTTACTAGTTAATGGAAAGCTTTATAAAATTCCAAAAAAGATAAAATAAGAAAAATGGCAAGCGATAAAAGCTTTGTAGAATTTGTTGTCGATCAAATAGAAAATGCAGGAGACATCACAGCTAAAAGCATGTTTGGAGAATATGCCTTATTCTCAAATAAAAAAATCTTTGCTCTTATATGCAATAATAAACTGTTTATCAAACCTACCGAAGCAGGCAGAGCATTTATAAAAGAGCTTGTTGAAGCGCCACCCTATCCTGGTGCGAAACTAAGTTTCTTAATTGAGGAAAAAATCGAAGATCGGGAATGGTTAAGTGAATTGATCCGGATCAGCCTAAAAGAACTCCCTGAACCTAAGCCTAGAAAAAAGAAAAACAAAAAGGATAATCCTTCAAGCTAGATGGTCAACAAAATGGAACAGCTATACATAGAAGAAAAAACATTTAATAAAATAGATTTCAAGAGTCTTCCTTTAGCAATTGCTAATTACGAATACTGCATTTTCAAACACAGCGATTTGTCGAATACTGATCTTTCAGATTTTAAATTTTCAGATTGCCAATTTATTGGCTGCAATTTAAGTCTAGTGAAACTAAGAAATACCGCTTTTAGAAACTGCCAATTCTTGGATTGCAAATTAATGGGATTGCATTTTGAAGATTGCAATAAATTTGGCTTTACCCTCAGTTTTGAAAATTGCATACTCAATCATTCGTCATTTTTTGAAACGAAACTCAAAAAAACTATTTTCAAAAACTCTAAACTTCAGGAGGTAGATTTTAGTGAATGTGATTTAAGTGCTGCTGTTTTTGACAATTGTGATTTATCAAAAGCGACTTTTGTAAGAACAAATATAGAGAAAACGGATTTTACCTCTTCAATCAATTACTCTATAGACTTAGACTTAAACAGAATAAAGAAAGCCAAATTTTCTCAAAGTGGTATCAGTGGGCTTTTAAGCAAATACGATATTGAAATTGATCTAACAAATTAAGGATAAGAATCTATATTTTAATGTGATGAGAGGAATAAATGATAGTGCTCAAATATTATTAAAATTGCTAAAGGACTAAATAAAAACGAATATTATGAACATATACATTCTTCGTTACCTTTCTTTAACTCTAATCTTTATAGTTATGGGCTGCCAAACACAAAAAGAAATTCCTACAATTAAACTTTCTGAACTTAGCATTACTGACATTCATCAAGCTTACAAAAATGGAGACTATTCAAGCCAGGACTTAGTCTCAGCTTACCTGAAAAGAATTGAACAATTTGATAAAAACATCAATGCCATAACAGTAATCAATCCGGAAGCCTTGGCTATTGCCAAAGCATTGGATGTAGAATATAAACGGACAGGTATTTTACGCCCCTTGCATGGCATTCCAATGATTGTAAAAGATAATTATAACACCAAGGGTTTACCTACTACTGCTGGCGCTCTGGCTTTAAAGGATTTTATTCCAGAAGAGGATGCCATTATGGTCAACAGATTAGTGAAAGCAGGAGCTATCATTATCGCTAAATCAAACATGGCCGAATGGGCATTTAGTGCTAAACATACTGAAAGTTCAACGGCAGGGACAACTCGAAATCCATATAATCTAGATTTTGTACCAGCAGGTTCCAGTGGAGGCACAGCAGCCTCAATAGCAGCAAATTTTGGCACCATTGGTTTAGGAACAGATACAGGAAATTCAATTCGCGGCCCCTCTTCGCATTGTGCATTGGTAGGATTCAGAACAACTTTGGGATTGGTAAGCAGAAGCGGAATCATCCCACTCTATTTACGCAATGATGTTGCAGGCCCGATGTGTCGCAGTGTAGAAGATGCCACCAAGGTTTTAGAGGTGATTGTTGGCTGCGATCCGCTTGACCCATTGACCAAATATTCGGATGGGAAAATCCCTGAAAACTATCAGCAATTTCTTCAAGCAGATGGGCTGAAAGGATCTCGAATTGGGGTACTAACCGAATTAAGCGAGGCTGATCCTGATCCTGAGGTCAAAGCATTATTCGATCAAGCTATACTTGACATGCAATCGCTCGGAGCTGAAATTATTAAAGCTGTAAATGTGCCTAATTTTGCTGAGCTACGGAAAAATCAATGGTGCGATGAATTCAGAAAAGACATTGAAGATTATCTGGCCACTTATGTAAAGAGAGATACGATGAAAACCCTCGAGGATATTATCAGAGTGGGAAGCACTTCAAAATATGCCAAAGATGCATTAGCATACTTCACCACCCATAATGGCCGAGAAAGAAATCCAGAAATCGAATGCTTGGATGCCTATACAGATCTCAGACGTATCGCTTTTCGTGAGGCCATTGAAAAAAGAATGGATGAGCTAAATTTAGATGCAATTATTTATCCAACCTGGAATAATAAACCAGCCTTGATCGATCGTTTTGAAGAAGAATATAAGGGTGACAATAATCAAATCATTGCCCCTCATACAGGTCAGCCTGCATTCACTGTTCCTATGGGTTTTACAAAAGGCAATTTACCTGCGGGACTTCAATTTTTAGGAAGAATGTATGATGAGCCTGTATTGATTAAGTTATCGTATGCTTATGAGCAAGGCACAAAGCATAGAGTGCCGCCTATCATGAAATAAGGATAAGACTATTTGTAAACATCAACCAAAGACCTAATTTTTAATACGGATTGAAGATTAACATCTTTAGTATTTGTGATGAAAGTCACTATTTTGTTTGTTCCAGGAATCAAATCAAAATAATTATCCGAAAAACGACCTTCAATATTAGCTGCAGATAAATATACACCCAGAGCTAATTGATCAGATTTCAGGATAATTTCATTGTCATTAACCGAAGTACTGATCGTTACTTTATTCAATGTTAATTCCTTCGGATTCACAAAATATTTCTGTCCTTCATCAATAATGTTATTTCCTTTCTTGAGACTCATTTCCAGGAAAACTTCTTTAGCAGAATATTGATTCAGAATCTCAGATATAGGTTTCTCAAAAACAATTTTGTTTCCCAATTCCGCCAATTCATAATTTACGTTCCAGGAATTGAGCACAACACCAGACATATTTTTCAAATGCAATTCCAATTTACCTTTAACAGCTTCAAATTGATCAGAAATAGCATAAACCTTTAACACATCTTGATCTACGGTAGCACTAACAATAATGGGCTTATAGGCTTCTTTAATAGCGTAATGTGCTGCTTTCCATTTCCCAAAATAATCCACTGTTGACCAGGATATTGTTGGCCACATATCATTCAATTGCCAATACATTGTACCCATGGTATAGGGCTTGTTTCTGCGATGAGCTTCTACTGCAGTTTGCAAACCTAATGCTTGAGTGAGCTGACTGATATATACGAATTCCTCCAGATTTTTGGTAGATGGAAAATACAAATCAGCATAATATTTCATCATATCAAAACCATCAAAACCCTCGGCTATCCAAGGCATTTTTGATCGCTGTCTGAAATTCAACGCTTCGGTTTCTATATCCCAGTCTCGGATACTCGCATCCATTTTATGAATAGTGCTCATCTCAGGAAAAGACTGTAAACCATATTCGCTAATAAAACGTCCGGCATTTTCTTCAAAACGACTGAAAGGCATTTGCCCGAACCATACACCCCACTCATGCTGATCGCCCTCATATTTATTTTGAATCTCATTTTCACCCGAAGAGGGAGAAGTGGGCCAATAAATACCGTTGCCATATTTTTCAACATAGTCTTTTAAGGTGTAATTAAAAAGACTGTCGTATGTATTCCAAACGTTGATAGAATCTAGTCCATGCAAATCATAGGTATTTTGCCAATCCCATTCTTTCCATCCGGTCAAACTCTCATTATTCCCACACCAGAAAACCACCGAGGGATGATTATTTAGTCTGCTGATTACAGACTTTGCTTCTAGTTTTATATTTTCAATATGCTTTTTTTGAGTTGGCAGCATGCTGCATGCAAACATAAAATCTTGCCAAATTAAAATCCCTTTTTCATCACAAAGCTCATAGAATTTTTCATCTTCGTAAACAGCTCCACCCCACACACGGAGCATATTCATATTGGCATCCACTGCATCCTGAATAACTCTTTTATAATTTTGACTAGCTCGGGGATTAAAGAAATCTGGAGGAATATAATTGGCTCCTTTTATAAAAATTGGGTAATTATTAATTTTCAAATAAAAAGATTTTCCTTCATCATCTGCATCTTGTATCAGTTCAACTTTCCGTAATCCTACTTGTGTTTGATACTCATCTGTTTTTTTTCCATCAACTAATAAATCAATAGTTAAATCATACAGATTTTGTTCACCCATTCCATTGGGCCACCAGAATTTTGCATCTGGAATAATCACTTTATACATCAATTTATTATGACTATCCGATAGTTTTTTTGAAATAACATCACATTCATTAAAAGTGATATTAGTTCCTATTTCAGTTTTTGAAGAATGATAATCAATCTCCACAAAACAAATGGCTGTATCTCCAATAATATCTTTGCAATCAAATTTAACATGCTCGATTTTTGATTCATCCCAGCCTTTAAACTTTACATTTCTCCAGATTCCACTCGTAACAAGCCGAGGTGCCCAATCCCACCCATAGTGATACTGAGCTTTACGGGAAAAAATGCTGTTTTGTTTTCCGATGGGCTTTATTTCATTAGATGCAGGAATCAAATAATCAAGCTCCTCGAGTTTCTGTTGGGATCGTTTTACAGGCGAATAAAAATACACTCGTAAATTATTACGCCCTGATTTTAAAAAGGGTTTTACCTCAGCCAACCAAGGACGATGCATATTATCTGCTTGAATAATTAATGAATCATTCAAATACACATCGGCATACGTATCCAAACCTTCAAAAATTAGGTCGATATTTTTATTTTTCATCAAGGAGGAAGAAAGACTAAAAGATGTTCGATACTCCCAATCTTCATTTTCAATCCACTGAACAGCCAATTCATTTTTAGCCATAAATGGATCGGGAATCAGTCCGTTGCTCAATAAATCTGTATGAACCGTACCAGGAACAGTTGCATCCATCCACTTATCAGTACCCACCTGACGAAACTCCCATTTATCTATAGATGTTTCATGCATACAACTACAAAAAGCAAGTCCTATTAAAGTGATGAACAAATATCTGATTGTATTATTCACAACAACTGGTTTTGAATATTTTTAAGATGTGATTGAATTATTACGTATTTAAATCAAGTACGAATATAGAACAATTCTGTTTTTCAACAAATCAGGATGACACCCAATCTAATATGAAATTATAGAATATCTTTATGGACTATTATTTCAATGAATGAGTCTATGGATTGGATACTCTTGTTTATGATTGCCATAATTTTTGTTTCCGCTTTTGTCAGATCGGCTTTTGGCTTTGGGGATGCTCTTATAGCCATGCCACTGCTAGCTTTATTCATGGGTTTAAATATAGCCACTCCATTGGTTGGCTTATGTGCTCTTACTTATTCCATTCTAATCATTTATAAAGAATGGCGTCGAATCCAGTATAAAGATGTCATCGTATTAATCATATCCGCTTTTATTGGCATTCCAATAGGAATTTATTTTCTAAAAGGAAATTATGAGCAGGTGATTAAATTAGTGTTAGGCAGCTTTATTATTTTATTCGCCTTATTTAATATTTTTAAGCCAAAATTATTTTACTTAAAAAACGACAAGCTAGCATTTATATTTGGGCTGCTTGCAGGAATTTTAGGTGGAGCTTATAATACCAACGGACCACCTGTTGTAATTTATAGTACTCTACGTAGATGGCAACCCCAAACATTTAGAGCAAC
This sequence comes from Bacteroidales bacterium, assembly GCA_041554455.1. Lineage (GTDB taxonomy): Bacteria > Bacteroidota > Bacteroidia > Bacteroidales. The sequence goes on along the minus strand of JBFFMB010000082.1, from coordinate 782 downwards.
TATGCAAGGCTTTTTTTTACCAACAGGTTTTGCCATTGCTTTAAGTCATTTCATTGGAGGATTATGGACTCGGGAAGTAGTGTTGAATTACGCCATTGTTTTCCCTTTTATTATTCTGGCTGTTTATTTAGGGGCCTTAGTCAATAAGAAAATGCCAAAAGACCGGTTTAATAATTACATTTTTGGCCTTTTACTAATCATTGGAGCCATGCTAATTGTTAAAAATGTTTCGTTTATTTAGTCCGCTTTATTCTTTAGAATACTGTACGAAAACATCCGAAACCAACAACCATCTTCCATTTTCATATGTCAAGGTCATTATATCACGTCCTTTCCAATCCTCAGTTTTAACATCATCATACACAAAAGACATTTCAATTTCGAATATAACAATGGCCATTGTACCATTCAAGTAGAGCTGTATTTGAGGATTTATCTCATTGAAAAAATCGACGCTGGCATGATCAAACCAATTCTGATAACCATCGAGATAGGCTTTTTTACCATACAGAGGAGTTTTAAATGGTGGTGATACAGAGATCACATTTGCATCAATATAGGTTTCTAACTTAGAGATATCTTCAAGTTTAGACCAAGCCAAATTATGAGATTTAACGGTTTCCCACACTTCATTTTTGATCTGATCATTAGATCGTTGTTTATCACTTTTACAGCCTACAAACAAAACAAGAAGGATTAAAAAAATAGTTTTCATATAAAACATATTAACAAATTGACCCTACAATTTACAAATTATTTATCGTTAATTAATAATTATCGCC
>JBFFMB010000081.1:0-6639 GCA_041554455.1 Bacteroidales bacterium | reverse complement strand
TTTATACATGGTCCCTATATGTATTATTCCCATTATTATTAGAGCCTTTTTTGATACCCGACCCGCTTTGTATGTCCATATTATTACGATTATCATTATTGGTTTTCTTGTTCCCAATAGTTTTGAATTTGTGTTTTCACAACTCATAGCAGGTATCATCGCCATTATTAGTGTTGTTCAATTGCAGAAAAGGGCTCAGTTTTTCATAAGTTCGATGATGATTTTTTTAACGTATTCGGCTGTTTATGTTGGATTGGGATTGATGCAAGAAGGTAGTTTTTCAAATTTGGATTGGCGATATTTTTTGTTGTATGCTGGAAGTGCAATTTTGACACTATTTTCTTACCCTCTGATATATATATTAGAAAAAATGTTTGGACTCATAACAGATGTTACTTTAATTGAGCTTTCAAATACTAACTCAAAATTATTGCGCGAATTATCTTCCAAAGCTCCTGGGACATTTCAACATTCGATGCAGGTAGCAAATCTAGCAGAAGAAATTTTATACGAAATTGGTGGTAATACTCTATTAGCACGAACGGGGGCTCTTTATCATGATATTGGGAAAATGGAATCTCCTATTTATTTTACGGAGAATCAAATATCGCATAGCAATCCGCATGATAAGTTAACTCCCGACGAAAGTTCAAAAATAATCATTCGTCATATTCGTAGGGGTATTGATATCGCTAAGAAAAACAGACTCCCTCAGCAAATTATTGATTTTATTAGAACTCATCAGGGAAATCGTCGTGTTGAGTATTTCTATAAAATGAAATTGAAGGATACTCCTGCAGATCAAATTAATGAGAAGCAATTTTCATATCCTGGGCCTATCCCTAATTCTCGTGAAACAGCGGTTGTTATGATGGCCGATTCTGTGGAAGCTGCATCCAAAAGTTTAAAAGATCCGGATGAGCAGTCAATCAGCGAGTTAGTAGAGCGAATTATTGAAAATCAGATTGAACACAAACAGTTCATCCATTCAAATATTACATTCAGGGAAATTACTCGTATTAAAGAAATTTTGAAGAAAAAACTTCAAAATATATACCATTTACGGATTGATTACCCTAAATAGGAGAGGGAATGTTTTTTAAGAAATTGAGCGTATTTGGACCTTCACTAAATAATAGATCGAGGATGCTTAGATTGGACTGAAATCCATGTTTGTCTTCAAATACTTGAAAATATTTTGGGCATTGAAATAAATTTTCTTTTTTGGGATTGAAAAAAGTGCGTAAATCAATGCTATTCTCCACCTTTTTTTGGTAAACCTCTGTGAATTTTATTTCTTTAGGGTAGTTGATGAAACCCAATAGTTGTTTTAAGAGTTGAGTGTTAAATTCTGGCAAAGATTCAAAACGACGAACATAAAAACTCTCGAAATCATCTTTATAGTACATAAAATAAGGAGATGCATTGTAAGCAGATTCAATAGCTCTCCAATGATTCTTTTGCCAATTTTCAGTAGGAACTATTTGAATGTCCTTTGTTTTTGTATTGTTGCCATTAATTTTACTAACTGGTAGGCTTAATGACAAAAGCCCATTAGCTGTGAATATTTTACAACGATTTCGGTACGTTTGTTTTGGATAGGTCTCTTGAAGTTCAATAAGTATTTCATCTGCATTTATCAAATAATAAAAGTATTCGATAGGAGGGAGGTAAGCTGTAGGTAACAAAATACTTTTGTATAACATATTCAAATTTCCTTTATTGCAAAAATAGAAAAAGGCTGAATACAAAAAAATGTATGCAGCCTTTTTAAAATTCAATTTTTGATTATTAGTTCTTTGAAGCTGATTTAAGTAAGACATCTTCAATGGCTTGCTTCATAGACTCTTTTGGTAAAGCTCCTTGTGCCATTTGTGGTTGTCCTTCCCCTGGGCAAAATAATAAGGATGGAATACTTCTGATACCAAAAGCAGCTGCTAATTCTTGTTCTGCCTCAGTGTCAACTTTATAGATGTTTACTTTTCCTTCGTATTCTTTTGATAATTCTTCAAGTACTGGAGCCAGTTGTTTACAAGGGCCACACCAGTCAGCATAGAAATCGATTAAACAGGGTAAATCTCCTTCGAATTTCCATTCTTTATTTAGTTCGTAATTAAAAACTTTTTCCTGAAATGATTGTTTTGTTAAATGTTCCATTTTATTAATTGTTAGCTGTTATACTTTATTCTTGTGTCGTAATAAGTAATTGTTCTTCAATAATTTTAATATAGGCTTCTTTTGTTAAAGCTCCTGTTTTCATCATTGGTTTGCCTTTAAGTGGGCTAAACAAAACCGATGGAATGCTACGAATTCCAAAGGCGGATGCCAATTCTCTTTCGTCGTCAGTATCAATTTTATAAATTTTGATTCTTCCTTCGTATTCAGCAGCTAGTTCTTCCATAATAGGAGCAATAATCTTGCATGGTCCACACCAGTCAGCATAGAAATCAATAATGCAAGGCTCACTTCCTTTATAGGTCCACTCTTCTGAATTTACATCAAAGTCATAAATTTTTTCTTTAAAGGTTTCCAACGTTAAATGTTCGGGAACTATTTTATTCGATATTGCTTCACTTTTGGTATTACTAGAATCTGATTTTTCTGTTGCATTTCCGCAACTAGTGATTAAAAAAGCACTAAGTAAAATGGTTAAAATCATTGTTTTTTTCATGTCGTATATTTTATATTATGCAAATATATAAATTAATTCATGTTAAATCGTTTAAATAACACTAATTATTTTATATTTGTATCAATATTTGTTCCAAAATTATATAATATTGTTGGAGTATATATTGTAAATAACAGATAATGAAAGAGATAATAGGTGTATTAGATACAAAACAGTTTAATGAAAAATTTTCGAATGATGACAGTTGTTTGAAGTTTTTGGCAGACTTAAAATGGCAGGATCATTATGCTTGTAGAAAGTGTGGACATACGAATTATTGCAAAGGGAAAAGTCCGTATGCTCGTCGTTGTACTCGCTGTAAGCATGAAGAAAGCGCAACTGCTCATACCATTTTTCATCGCTGTCGTATCCCATTAATGGATGCTTTCAATATTGCATTTCAGGTATGTAGTACTCCTGACATTTCGACTTATGAACTGTCACGAAAAATGGAAAGACGTCAGATGACGTGTTGGAAATTCAAAAAGAAGATTATTGATTGTATTGAGAGTAAAGGACAATTGCAGTTGTATGACCCTCAAAATAATTGATAAGCATTATAGAGTAATAAAAAAAGCTCTCAGAAAATTCTGAGAGCTTTTTTTATTATGCTTGAGCAGTGGGTCCACCAAAATTCATGGGGGGAGTATTTTCTCCCGAAACAGAATCTTTGATTTTTCCATGCATCGCTTCAAATTTTGAAATATTATCCTGTAATGCTTTTAGCAATCGTTTAGCATGTTGAGGAGTAAGAATAACTCTTGATTTTACTTTTGCCTTGGGTACACCAGGCATCATTTTTATAAAATCTACAATAAACTCAGAGTTAGAATGTGTGATCATTGCCAAATTGGTATAAATACCTTCTGCAACTTCATCACTCAGTTCAATATTTATTTGACCCTGATTTATGTTTTTTGAATCATCCATTGTTCTAATTTTTAATCCTCTTCATCAATAACGATCTCTTCCGTTTTAGCGGCCATCAAAGCATCGTACTCTTGACGAGAACCAGTGATAATATTTTTATATTTACGTAAACCAGTTCCAGCAGGAATTTTGTGTCCTACAATAACGTTTTCTTTCAAGCCAAGTAATTCATCTGATTTTGCATTGATTGCAGCTTGTGTAAGAACTTTAGTGGTTTCCTGGAACGAAGCCGCAGAGATGAAACTCTTTGTTTGCAGCGATGCTCTGGTAATCCCCTGAAGTATCTGACGGGCAGTTGCAGGTTGTGCATCTCTCGACTCTACTAAGGCTTTGTCTTTACGTTTAAGCATAGAGTTTTCGTCACGTAATTTTCGTGCGCTAACAATTTGTCCAGCTTTATAGTTTTCAGATTCTCCAGAATTTACGATCACTTTCTTTCCGAAAATTTCATCGTTTTCTTCCATGAAAACGAGTTTGTTTACTAATTCGTTCTCAAGGAATTTTGTATCACCTGGATCGGCTACTTCAACTTTACGCATCATTTGACGTACAATGACTTCAAAGTGTTTATCGTTAATTTTTACACCCTGTAAACGATAGACTTCTTGAACCTCATTCACAATATACTCCTGAACTTTCATAGGGCCTTTAATCGCCAAAATGTCAGCAGGGGTCATTGCTCCTTCAGATAAAGAAGTACCCGCTCTTACGTAGTCATTTTCCTGCGCAAGAATCTGTTTACTGGTTGAAATTAAGTAATGTTTTTCTTCTCCGGTTTTGGAAGTAATAATTACTTCACGATTTCCACGTTTAAGTTTCTTACCAAAGGATACAACACCATCAATTTCAGTAACGACAGCAGGATCAGAAGGATTACGAGCTTCGAATAATTCTGTAACTCTTGGAAGACCACCGGTGATATCACCAGATTTTCCAATTGCTCTTGGAATTTTAACCAAAACATCACCCGCTTTAACAGTATCTTCTTCATTCACAATAATGTGAGATCCAACAGGGATGTCATATGATTTGATCAATTCGTCACCTTTACCCAAAATTTCGATGGTTGGGTTTTTAAGTTTCGAACGAGATTCGATAACAACTTTATCTTTATAACCCGTTTGATCATCAGATTCAACACGATAAGTTTGTCCTTCGATAATATTATTGAAAACAACTTTACCTTTAACTTCTGAAAGAATTACAGCATTGTAAGGATCCCAATCACTTATCAGTTCCCCTTTTTTAATTTCAATACCATTCTTAACATGTAGTTTAGAACCGTAAGGAATATTTGCAGAAGCTAGAGTTATGCTTGTTTTCTTGTCTACAATACGCATTTCAGCAGAACGTCCAATAACGATATCATATTTTTCTTTATTGGCATTTTCATACTCAACGTAACGTAATTCATCAATTTCTAGAAGTCCATCAAACTTGGCTTCCAATTTTGAAGAAATAGCAACGTTAGATGCAGTACCCCCAACGTGGAATGTACGAAGTGTAAGCTGTGTACCTGGTTCACCAATGGATTGTGCAGCAATAACCCCTACAGCTTCTCCTCTTTGAACCATCATACCTGAAGCGAGGTTACGACCGTAACATTTAGCACAAACACCTTGTTTTGATTCACAGGTAAGTACTGATCTTATCTCAACATTCTCGATTGGAGAATCTTCGATTAAGTGACTCAATTCTTCGGTAAGTTCTTCACCTCCTTTGATAATCAATTCGCTTGTTAAAGGATGATAAATATCGTGAAGAGCTGTACGACCTAAAATACGATCATAAAGCGTTTCTACAATTTCTTCATTTTTCTTTAACGCAGAAATGGTAAGACCTCTTAATGTTCCACAATCAGTTTCATTAATCACAACATCTTGGGCAACATCAACTAAACGACGTGTTAAGTAACCCGCATCAGCTGTTTTAAGAGCTGTATCAGCTAAACCTTTACGAGCACCGTGAGTAGATATAAAATACTCAAGTACCGATAAGCCTTCTTTAAAGTTTGAAAGAATTGGATTTTCAATAATTTCACCTCCTGTTGCACCTGATTTTTGTGGTTTTGCCATCAAACCCCTCATCCCTGATAACTGACGAATCTGTTCTTTCGATCCACGAGCTCCTGAATCCAGCATCATATATACTGAATTGAAACCTTGTTGATCTTTCGAAATTTGATCCATCAAAGTATGGGTGAGTTTTGAGTTGGTATGTGTCCAAATATCAATAATCTGATTGTATCTCTCATTATTAGTAATGAATCCCATATTATAGTTACTCATTACTTCTTCAACTTCTGCATTAGCGCTTGCAACTAATTCCTTTTTCTCTTCAGGAACCATAACATCGCCTAAATTAAATGATAATCCACCTTCGAATGCCATTTTATAACCGAGGTCTTTGATGTCATCAAGGAATGCTGCTGCTTTTGATGTTCCAGTTTTACGTAAAACATGACCAATAATATCACGAAGAGCTTTTTTAGTAAGCAATTCGTTTACATAGCCATATTCTTCAGGAACTACCTGATTAAATAGAACACGTCCTACAGTTGTTTCAATATTTCTGACTACTGGTTCATTGTCTACAACATCATTGATCCTAACAGTGATCAATGCATGCAAATCAACTCTACCTTCGTTATAAGCAATAATCACTTCTTGTGGAGAATAAAATCTGAATCCTTCTCCTTTGATTGGATATTCAGGTGTATTTTTACGACCTTTCGTCATATAATACAATCCTAAAACCATATCCTGAGAAGGTACTGTAATAGGTGCACCATTTGCAGGATTTAAGATGTTATGAGAAGCTAACATTAGGATTTGGGTTTCCAGAACTGCTGCATGTCCCAAAGGAACGTGAACAGCCAGTTGGTCACCATCAAAATCCGCATTAAAAGCAGTACAAACCAATGGGTGCAATTGAATTGCTTTTCCTTCAATCAGTTTTGGCTGGAATGCTTGAATACCCAATCGGTGAAGGGTAGGAGCACGGTTCAGCATGATTGGATGTCCTTTTAAAATATTTTC
>JBFFMB010000080.1:0-6690 GCA_041554455.1 Bacteroidales bacterium | reverse complement strand
TGGCTTTCCCACTTTTGGCGATGGTTAAAAAGTACTCCTGATTATATTTCTTTGTTTCAATGATTTTCTGATTCTCAAAATCCAATTCACTTTTGTGAATCGTTTTGGCTTTGCCTTCAAAATGGCAATCTTCACAGGCTATTTGCATTTGGCTTTCTTTATGCGCATGCAAGCTTCCATCACCCATGGTTTCATAGGACGTATGACAATCAACACATAACATTCCTGCTTGATGATGCACGTCCTGAGCTACTTTTTCAAATACTCTTTTGTCTTCCAGAACAATATATTTTTCTGTATCCGTAATTTCATTTTCTTTGAGTTGAGTTTCGTGCCAGCCTTTAAAATTAGTTGAAATTCGTCCAGAGCGACTATGGCAACCAAAGCAATGCTCGTCTGTAATATTTAAGGATAAACTGGGATGGAATTTATATTTGATAGAATCTGGTCTATTCATTTTTAATGAATTCAGCTCTGCCAAAGCCTCTTCAGAATAGTTCAAATGGCAGGCATTGCAACCACCGCCTCGGGATAATTGGGTGATTTCTCCTGTTTCAATTTTTGGATTTCCTAAATGGCAGGCTGCACATAAATCACGCAAATGGTTATCGGCAGCTGTTTGTTTCAACTCTTCAATATGAAAATGTCCTTCTGGAAGTTGAAGCTCATCAAACACAAAACGATCCACGCTAATGATGCCACTCATGGTACTCATAATACTTTTATGAATGCGTTGACTAATGTCGGCATGGCAATCAGTTGTTCCACAGCTTCGGTTAGCATCAGTTAAATTTCCGGGTATCAAAATCATCCCTTGATGTGATTGATCTTTATCGACACTAAACGGATTGCCTTGATGACAACTCACACAACCAATGGCATGGGGATCGTGAGCGGGCGAAAATCCTTGCATCCCCTCATGGCAAAGCAAACAGCTTTCGCGTTTGTTTAAGGTCTGTGGTATTTGAGAAACATCTTTAAGTATGGGGTCTGATTTTAAAACGGAATAGGCAAAAGGAGTCTTCGCTTCCCAAAATTCCCATCGCCATTGCCAGTTTTCTCCTCTGAAAAAATAGCCAATGATGGATAAAAACAGATATGTTAAAAAGAGAATGAAGACTATCTTTCGGATGATTTGAGCTCTTTGTTTTTTGATAAATGGGAAATAATAAATCACGATCAATAATCCCAAAATAATAATTAAAGAATAAGAAGGGCGAGTTAACCAATGTAAAATTTCCTGAAAACCTACAAAATACCAAGGTCCTTTCACAATACTATTAAACCCATCGTGTAAAGGAGCCGTGAATAAATAGCTAAAAATTAGCACGATGAAAATACCTGCCAACATGGTGCTGCGTTTAGCCCAAATGGTACGAGCATGTTCAAAGGTGATAATGGCAATGAAAATACTGGCTGTTGCTATGTGATGGACATATAATAATTGAAAGTCTCCTTCCGGACCAATACATAAATAATTGATCAAATCGCCAATCCATGGAATCCCAATGATAAGAGCTTCAATAATTCGTCGGGCTTGTAGGCTATCGGTATCGGCTTTGAGAATAAAGCCTGATATCATCACATAGAAAATAAAAACAATGGAAATAACGACTCGCATCCAAACACCTTTCTTCAATCGAAAATCTTTATCGGCAGTGAAATATTCCCATAAATGAAGCAATGAAAAAATCAAGAAGAATTGGGCACTCCAATAATGGATATTCCGTAAGAAGCTGGCCATTGGATTAGAAATCATCAACAGACTAATGGAGTCGTAAGGATTGTTAACGTCATAAGCGATCGCTAAGAAAATACCACTGACAGCACAAATCAGAAAATTAGCGATGCTTATCGAACCATAGGTGTCGAAAAACAAAAAGCGTTTAATTTTCTGGTAATAGTTCATTATGTATTCAAATTTATGACAATTTCATCCTGGTCTATTTCAAATTCCAGTGATTGTAATTTTTTTATGGAAGGCCCCTTGATGGGTTCCCCTTCGGTATTATATCGTGAACCGTGACAGGGACATACGATTTCTTCGCCTTCGATCTGATTTATTTTGCAGCCTAAATGAGTACATCGAGCGGAATAAACCTTCAATTCTTCAGCTGTTTTATACAGAATAATTTCGTCAGTAATGCTTAGTCCAGCTGGGATGCTATTTTGTAAACGCAATTCTCGTTTGGAGGAACCAAATCGTTTATGGTCTTTCACCATGCGATTCAATAAAACTAAAAGTGGTAGAAGCATCAAATACATCAACCCTTTTATAAAGTCTTTACGATTTAGTTTTTTGTTCATTTAATTCTGATAATCGCCACAAAATTAATGATTCTGCTAACATATATATATTATTCGATGTATTTTAGAGGGATTCTAGCTAATATTATCCATTTTCGCTGATGCGACGTAAGAGTTTTGAGTCAAGGATTTCTATTTCCTTGCCATGCATGCTAATGATTTTATCATCATTAAACTCCTTTATTACCCTTGAAAGACTTTCAATGGAAATAGATGCTAAATCAGCAAAATCTTTTCTTGATAACGGAAATGCAAATTTCTCTGTTTTGTATATTTTTTCAGAAAGATAAAGAATGAGGTCAGCAAACCGCCCAGGAATGTTTTTTTGAGAGATCGAAAAAAAACGATCGTAGGAACATATTGTTGATTGATTGATGATATGAATAACCTCTGCAGAAAACTTTGCATTTTCCATAGAGAACTTTCGAAACATTTCCATGTCAATCAAACAGATTATACTTTCCTCGTAAGCAACAGCAGAATAATGAAATATGGGATCCCCAAACAATGAGGGTAATCCTATTAGATTGCCTTCCGGAACGATACTGATAATAAGATTTTTATTATTTTTTCCTTCAATATACAGTTTAAGAAGTCCTTTTTTTAAGAAAAAAATGCTGGAAGCAAAAGACCCTTGTTTAATGATGGTCTCACCTTTATTATATGTTACCTCCAATCGATTTTTATCAACCAATTCCAATTCAGGAAGACTTAGCTGCCTAAAGCAACTTGATTTATTTGTACAAACCTGACAGCTTACTGTTTTTTTGGGAATGGCCATCTATTATTTGAGTTTAGAGCAAATACAAAATTAATCTAAATTTAATTAATTACCCTACTACATCAAGTTTTATTTGACGTAATACCTATTTATAGTTGACTAAATTCATTCTTATTATATCAATCTTATGAATACTAAAACTAATTTTGCTTCATTATATATAGAGATATGTAAATATTTACTTATATGATACTATAAGCAATTAGAAACTATGAGAATCCTATTATATCAGGACATATAGCATTTTTAAAAGAAATAATATTAAAAATTAATAGATGAAAACCAGAAGAGATTTTATTAAAATATCAGCTCTGGGTACTGCCGGTGCCGCTTTAACGGCAAGTGCATTTTCAAGTGTGAATGCAGCTTCAATATTTTCTATGAAGGAAACAAAACCTCTGGATGATAGCGAATTTGATAGAACGCCAACCTATTGTGAGGTTTGTTTTTGGAAATGTGCAGGCTGGACTTATACTACGAAGCAGGGTGATATTACAAAAATTCTTGGGAACGAAGATGATCCACATTGTAATGGCCGTCTATGCCCCAGAGGAACCGGTGGTGTTGGAATGTTTACTGACAAAGATCGTTTAAAGACTCCTTTAATCCGTGTGAAGAAAGAAAACGGAAAATCTGTTTTTAAGGAAGCAAGTTGGGATGAGGCTCTTGCATTAGTGGCAAGTAAAATGACTGAAATTGGTGAGAAATATGGTCCTGAAAGCGTGGCCTTATTTAATCATGGTTCTTCGGGTCATCACTTTGGTCATTTATTAAAAGCCTTTGGATCGACTAATATTGTAGCTCCTTCTTATGCGCAATGTCGTGGCCCTCGTGAAGTTGGGTTTTCTGCTACTTTTGGAGCGGGTGTTGGATCGCCTGAGCCTACTGATATTCGCGATACCAAATGCATGGTATTAATTGGTTCTCACATTGGCGAAAATATGCACAATGGACAAGTCCAAGAAATGTCACAAGCCATTGATAAAGGCGCTTGTATTATTACTATTGATCCTCGTTATTCTACAGCTGCAAGTAAATCAAAATATTGGCTACCCATAAAACCAAGTACTGATTTAGCTTTGTTATTAGCCTGGATACATGTCATTATTTATGATGAATTGTACGATAAAAAATATGTTGAGCAATTTGGCTATGGCTTTGATCAGCTAAAAAAACATGTCAAAAATATGACCCCTGAATGGGCTTACGGAATTACTACCATTAAACCGGATGTTATTCGTAAAACCGCTCGCGAAATGGGGAATGCTGCACCATCTGTAATTGTTCATCCTGGCCGTCATGCGACTTGGTATGGTGATGATACTCAGCGCTCAAGAGCCATTGCTATTTTGAATGGCTTACTTGGTTCATGGGGTCGTAGAGGTGGTTTCTATTTTAAAGAGTCCCTTCCATTACCTCACTTTCCAACACCACACTTCCCAAAACCAAAATGGAGTTGGAAAGAAACCTTGAATGGAAAATATCCATTGGCTGGTCTCGCAGTATCCAATGCTTTGATTGAAGCAAGTATTCCTGCGGATGATAATAAACACGAAATCAAAGCTTGGATTGTTTCAGGAACAAACCTTCCATTGACCATGCCTGATAAAGATACATTGAACAAAGCGATGGATGCCCTTGAATTTATGGTGGTTGTGGATACTATGCCGATGGAAATTACTGGTTATGCCGATGTAGTTCTTCCTGAATGTACGTATCTGGAGCGTTATGATGATCTTCGTTCTGCACCACATCGTACTCCAAGTATTGCTTTACGCGCACCAGCTGTTGCTCCAAAATACGATTCGAAACCTGCATGGTGGATTGCTAAAAAATTAGGTGAAAAATTGAATCTTGGCCATTATTTCCCCTGGGATGATTATGCAGAGGTTCTTGATTGGCAATTACAAGAGTTAGGCACTTCATTGGAAGAAATGAAAGTGATCGGGGTGAAAAAATTTGATCGTTCATCGGGTGCTTTATATTTAAGAGATGGGGAACCCTACGAATTTGCTACCAATACTGGTAAAATCGAATTTTATTCAACCGAATTAGCAGCAAAGGGATTTGATCCAATGCCTAAATTCACTCAACATCCTGAACCACCTAGTGGATATTATCGTTTGATTTACGGTCGTGCTCCTATGCACACATTTAGCCGTACAGCAAACAATAAAAACCTAACTGACTTGATGGATGAAAACAAAGTGTGGGTAAATCCAAAAGTTGCCAGTATTTGGGGATTGAAAAATGATCAAAAAGTTTGGTTAGAAAACCAAGACGGAGTGGTTTCAACCTTCCCTATTAAAGTGAGAGTTACTGAAAGAATTCGTTGGGATTCGATCTATATGGTACATGGTTTTGGACATAGCAATAAGCATTTAAAAACGGCTTTTGGTAAAGGTTCAAGCGATTCAGAATTAATAACAGAAGTTATGGTAGATCCAATCATGGGAGGTACAGGAATGAGAGGTAATTTCGTTACTTTCCTCACAGAAGATCCAGGAAAGGAGATTAACTCATGAGGTATGCAATGGCCATTGACACCAAAAAGTGTGTCGGATGTAGTGACTGCGTAGTTGCTTGTCAAACTGAAAATAATGTCCCTCACGGTTATTGCCGCGATTGGGTGGTTGAAGCGATGGATGGAAGCTATCCAAATTTAGAATTAGAGATTCGTTCAGAGCGTTGTAATCATTGCGATAACTCACCTTGTGTGCGTTGTTGCCCTACTGGAGCTAGTCATTATGAAGCGGGAGGAATTGTTACCGTGGTACATAATGAATGTATTGGTTGTGGTGCTTGTATTGAATCATGTCCGTATGATGCGCGTTATTCACATCCTGATGGATATGTTGATAAATGCACCTTTTGTATTCATAGGGTTGAAAAAGGGGAGAAGCCTGCTTGTGTTTCTGTTTGTCCTACAAATTGTATGTATTTTGGTGATTTGGATGATCCTTCAAGTGATGTTTCTAAGGCACTTAAAAACAGAAAGTATAAAAAGCTGGCTCCCGAAGCAGGAACAAAACCACAAATTTATTATCTGACTTAAAAAACTAATTATACAAAGATGAAAGAAGAAATTTTTGTTAGCGGTAGACATATTCCCAATATCGATCCTTATTTACATATCTGGCATTGGCAAATTCCTGTCTATCTTTTTCTGGGTGGTTTAGCTGCCGGAATCCTTTTCTTTGCTGCTTTATATACTATTCTTGGAAAAGAGAAAGAAATGCCAACAACCGTGAAATGGGCAACTTTTTTAGTGCCTGTGGCATTGGTTTTGGGATTGTTTGCCCTATTCCTCGATTTAAAACATCAGTTGTTTTTCTGGCGATTATATACCACCGTTCGCATCGAATCACCGATGTCGTGGGGAGCATGGGTGTTAATGCTGATTACTCCTTTATCCATGGTTTGGGTGGCAACTTATATTAAAGAGCTAATTCCTAATTGGGATTGGAAATTTGAAATTTTAAATAAGTTTGAGAAACTAGCGATAGAAAATCGTAAACCAATGGCTTGGGTATTGTTAATCTTAGCTGTGATTTTAGGTATTTATACCGGAATTTTACTTTCGGCTTTTAATGCTCGTCCTT
>JBFFMB010000079.1:0-6737 GCA_041554455.1 Bacteroidales bacterium | reverse complement strand
TTTTCAATTGTTTTGTGAACCTCATATAATTCAAACAAAAAAGAAGTATTGTCGATAATGCTTAAGCCCGAAAGTTTGAAAATAAAATCTTCAATGGAATAAATCTGAGGACTCCAACTAATTTTTTTAAATTTTTGGGATAAATGTTTGCGTAAAAATAAACTAGCCCTACGGTTTGGAAGCACAATGCATACCTCTGCCATGATATCTTTGTACTTATCGAAAATATGATTGGCCGTTTTTTCTAAAAAAGTTTCCATATTATTCACCATTCAATTTTTCCAATTGTTCGATTTTTCCAACATCAACCCAGCTTGAGTTTTGGTCGATATAGGCCATTATTGTATAAGATTCAGCAAGCGTCAGATATAATTCAATCATTGAAAAATGTTCTTTTTCGGGCATGAGATCAAAAATTCGTGGATCAATAATATGAATGCCACTAAAGGCTAATGGGATGTATTCATCTTTTTCGTGTACAATGATTTGCTCTCCTGTTTCTCTGTTTTCCCAGCCACTTAATGTATTGTTTTTATCAAACAGTAAATATCTTTTCGTATCTCTATTCCGAACAACAAGTGTTGCCAGTGATTTATTCTGGAGGTGAAAACAGATGGGGTCGCTTAAATTAATGTCACTTAAAATATCAACATTATAAACCAAAAAAGCTTTATTGTCGAAGAAGTCCTTCGCTTTTTTTAGTCCACCTCCCGTATCTAATAATTGCTCCCTTTCATCTGAAATCTGAATTGGGATATCGAATGATTTTGAATAAATAAATTCAATGATCTGATCAGGGAAATGATGCACATTGATAATAATTTCATCAATACCCTCAGAAATTAGTTTTTCAATGGCATGTTCCAATAATGCTTTGCCTTGGACTTTGACCAGTGCTTTTGGAATACGAGTCGTAATTGGTTGCAACCTTGTTCCCAAACCTGCGGCAAAGATCATTGCTTTCATTTGATTTACTTCTTTATTGGTTTACAAAGGTGTTTTTCTTTTTCTGCCACTGAGCCACAGACTTTACATTCGTGTTTAGGGTATTTTACTTTTTTGATATTTTCATCATCTTTTGTTTTACACATTTTTTTGCTCATCGTTCATCGTTTTATTCCAGTTTTCTTTTTGAGTATGTATTAGTTCAATGCTAATGTTGTATTTGTTTTGTAGATGTTTATTTATTGCTTCTGCAAAAAAAACAGATCGATGTTGTCCACCAGTACAGCCAAAGTTAATATTCAAATTTGTAAAACCTCTGGCAATATAATTGTCAATGGATTGATCTATTAGTTGCGTTGTGTGATCAAGGAAAGAAAATATTTCAGCATGTTTTTTTAAATAATCAATAATAGGTTTGTCCATCCCATTAAGATGCCGGTATTTTTTATCCCTATGTGGATTAGGTAATGCACGACAATCAAATACAAATCCTTCACCATGCCCGCTGATGTCCTTGGGTATTCCTGCCTTATAAGCGAAACTTTTGATTCGAACTAATAAATCCGATCCCATTTTTTCTTTCTGAAGTTCAGTCGCTAGTTTTTTAATGCATTGATTTAATTCGGGTAAATCATTCAAGAATTCAAATGAAGGAAGGGTATTCTTTAAGCTCTCAATTGCTGGAGGAATGCTTTCAATAAAATGACTCCGTTTCTCAATTAAACCTCTAAATCCGTAGGCTCCCATCACCTGAATAATCCGAATAAAAACATAGGGATAGAAATGAGTCATAAAATCATTTCTTGAAAGTTCAGCGTATTTAGAAAGCTCTTTCAAATAATGTTCTATGAGTGATTCTTTCGCAGAGTCAGGTATTTGAGCTTTCACTTGATAAAGTATGGATGCTAAGTCGTATTGCAGAGCTCCTTTTCGTCCTCCTTGATAATCGATAAAATAGGGCTTGTTGTTATGGATCATAATATTTCGAGCTTGAAAATCACGATACATGAAATAATCTTGATCAGCTTCCAAGAGAATATCGATTAGTTTATGGAAATCATCCTCCAGTTTTTGTTCATCAAAAAGGATGTTTTTTGGTTTCAGGAAATAATATTTAAAATAATTCAGATCCCATAAAATGGACTGACGATCCATTGCAGCACTAGGATAACAATAAGTTAAGTCAAGAGTGTCTTTTGCAATGAATTGAAACTTGAGTAATTCACTCAATGATTGTTTATAATAATCGAGAGTTGTTTTAGAGATAGAATCAATGGGTTCGGCAATTCTTAAATCGAATAAAGATTGATCCCCTAAATCTTCAATTAAATAAAGTTTATTATCATTCGTGCCGTTATAAAAATCAGGAACTTGTAGTCCCGCTTTTTTAAAACCTTTACTAAAATGAATAAAAGCTAAGTTTTCTTTGACGTCTTCATTAAAAACGCCAATGGCTCTTTTAGTTTTTCCCATTAGTCGGAAATACTTTCGGTTTGAGCCAGCACTATTTATCGAGCTAAACGAAGTTGATTCCTCCTTTGCCCATATAGTAAATAAATGTTCTAATAGTTCCTTAAATTCTGTTGCCTTCATCTTATACAAATATATTCAATTTCTTTGGCTTTATTATGTTGAATACTCAGCTTTTTGAAATTATGCGTACATCGTGATGATTGTTGTATGTAAAAATTAATTCAATTAACTTTGCAATAGATATATCGATACTCTTATACTTAAATAAAATATTATGGAACAAAAATCAGCAACAGATATTTTAAAAACGGCCATTCTTTTAGAACGAAGAGGGAAAGCATTTTATTCGACCATTGCTAAGCAAACGGGTAGTGCTGCTGTTCGTAAAATTTTTACAATGATGGCTGAAGAAGAAGATGAGCATATTAATTTTCTATCTCGTCAGTTTGCAAATTATGAAAAAAACAATGAGTTTCTAATGAATGAAGCGGCTACTCCTGTTGATGATACAGCTGTCGTTGAAATTCTAACAAAAGAAATCAAAGAACAAATCACGGCTGCAAGTTTTGAAGCTGCCGCTATTTCTGCCGCTATTGATTTTGAAAATCGAGCGATTGAAATTTACTCAAGTCGTGCAGAGGCTTCCACCGATCCAAACGAAAAAGCCATGTATCAAATGTTAGCAGATTGGGAAAAAACCCATCATCATTTATTGCATCGTTTAAATGAGGATTTAAAAGAAGAGATTTGGAATGATAATAATTTCTGGCCTTTTTAATTAGCCGATATTTTATGAAAAGGCCTGTTACGCAATAGTAACAGGCCTTTTTTTATACTTCTTTATGTCGAAAGCAATTTATTGTATGGTCGTTTATCATTCCTGCGGCTTGCATGAAAGCATAACAAATTGTTGAACCCACAAACTTAAACCCTCTTTTTTTAAGGTCTTTACTCATGGCATCAGATTCAGGGGAAGTTACTGGCATATCTCCCATTGAGTTTAATTTGTTATCGATGGTTTTGTGATTTGTGAATTGCCAAATATAGTTGTCGAAACTGCCAAATTCCTTTTGCGTTTCTAAATAAGCTTTTGCATTACTGATGGTGGCTTTAATTTTTAGTTTATTTCTGATGATGCCCGCATCAAGTAAAAGTTCGGCTATTTTTTCATCTGAATAATGAATGATTTTATCGACATCAAAATGATCAAAAGCTTTTCTGAAATTTTCTCTTTTGTGGAGTATCGTTTTCCAACTTAAACCAGCCTGAAATCCATCCAAAACAATAAACTCAAATAGTTTTTTATCATCGTGAAGAGGCACTCCCCATTCTTCATCATGGTATTTTAGCATCAATTCATCAGCACCTGGCCAATGGCATCTTTCTTTGTTCATGAGATTTGTTTTTATTTGATTCTAAATAAGTTCTAAATAAGCTTTATTCAATGGGTCTCTAAATCCTCATATTGAAAGAAAAGCTATATTTGCATCAAAATATTAAAACAATAAAATTACAAATAAAATGGATGTCAAAAAAGCAGGTTTTAATTCAAAGTTAATTCATAGTGGTGGTATTAAAGATGAAAAAGGGAGTGCCGTAACTCCAATTTATCAAACATCTACCTTTAGTTTTAAAAGTGCTCAGCATGGTGCACAGTGTTTCTCAGGAGAAAGTGATGGATATATTTATACTCGTATTGGGAATCCTACTATTGCCGATTTAGAAAATACAATGGCTGATCTTGAAAACGGATTTGGTGGTGTTGCTACTGCATCAGGAATGGGCGCTGTAAATGTTGTGTATATGAGTTATCTTGGACAAGGTGATCACGTTGTTTGTACTGATTCAATGTATGGACCATCACGTGGAGTCCTTGAAACTATTTATCCGAAATTTGGTGTTGAAGCTAGCTTTGTTGATAGTTCCGATATTAAAAATGTAGAAGCTGCCATTCGTCCAAATACTAAATTGATTTATTTGGAAACACCTGCAAATCCTACCATGAATATCGTCGATTTGAAAGCTGTTGCTGAACTCGCGCATTCAAAAGGCATCAAGGTTTGTGTTGACAATACGTTTTGTAGCCCCTATTTGCAAAAACCATTAGATCTGGGTATTGATATCGTTTTGCATTCCATGACAAAATTCATCAATGGTCATGCTGATATTGTTGCTGGAATGGTTGTTGCAAAAACAGAAGAAGACTATAAAAAGACGCGTGTGATGATGATTAATATGGGTTGTAATATGGATCCTCATCAAGCATATTTGACTCGCCGAGGACTAAAAACATTAGCAATTAGAATTGATAAAGCTCAAGCAAATTGTATTAAAGTTGCTGAGTTTTTAGAAAATCATCCCAAAGTGGAATGGTTAAAATATCCGGGATTAAAATCACATCCTCAATATGAATTAGCTCAAAAACAAATGAGTGGACCAGGTGCCATGATCAGTTTTGGACTAAAAGGGGGATTTAAATCGGGTGAAGTCATGATGAATAATGTAGAATTAGCTTTATTAGCTGTTTCATTAGGTGGAATCGAAACGCTGATCCAGCATCCGGCCTCAATGACCCATTCTAAATTAACAAAAGAGGGTCGTGCTCAGGCAGGGATTACTGATGATCTAGTTCGCCTTTCTGTTGGGATTGAGGATGTAGAAGATATTATTAAAGATTTAGAGAATGCTTTAGCAAAAATATAGCAATCTTAATTTGATCTATTTAATCCTGTATAATATTTATGCAGGATTTTTTTTTATATCTGCACAATTTATTTAATTTTAAATCATTATTAAAATCACTCATCAATTACTACTGATGCATCATTTACGAAATTTTTTAGTCTGTTTGCTAATTCTATCATCTACGCTTCTTCAAGCTGAGAAAGTAGCTGTAGTACTCAGTGGTGGGGGGGCTAAAGGCTTCTCTCATATTGGCGTTTTAAAAGCATTGGAAGAATACAATATTCCTATTGATTTTATTGCAGGAACTTCTATGGGGGCTATTGTCGGCGGATTATATGCGTCAGGTTATTCTCCTTTGGAAATTGAAAAACTAATGACTTCTCAGGAGTTTATGGAGTGGGCTAGTGGTGATATTAGTAAAAAATATTTGCACTATTATAAATTACCCGAACCCAATTCATCATGGGTTAGTATTCCATTTAAGATCAATGAGAAATTTGATCCAAGATTATCCTTAACACTTATCCCAACACATGTTATGGATTTTACCTTCATGGAAATATTTGCAGCTCCAAGTGCTGCTGCTAATTATGATTTTGATAATTTATTTGTCCCTTTTCGATGTGTTGCCGCTGATATTGAAGCCAATGAAGAGGTCGTTATGAAAAATGGGCAGTTAGGGGATGCTTTGCGTGCTTCGATGGCTGTCCCTTTTTATTTCTCTCCTATCAGAGTAAATGGACGATTATTGTTTGATGGTGGAATGTATAATAATTTTCCCGTTGATGTTGCCTATAGAGTATTCAAACCGGATGTGATTATTGGCAGCAAAGCGGCATCAAATTTTAAACCGCCGGAGGATGATGATGTAATTTCCCAATTACAAAATATGTTGATGGAGAAAACGGATTATAATTTTATCCCAGGTAAAGGAGTCCTTATAAAACCTGATCTTGGTGATATGAATGTAGTTGATTTTAGTAGAGCTCAAGAGTTTATTGATAGTGGTTATATGCATACTGTGAATCAAATTCAATTGATCGAATCCTTGGTTGATAGACGAGCAGATCCCGACTCATTGTTTCAAAAACGATTGACCTTTTATTATAGCAAACCATCCATTGTGATTGATTCAATTACAGTAAGTGGCTTAAATGAGGCTCAGTCTGAGTATGTCTATAAGCAAATAGGATATAAAAATACCCGTTTGCTCACCTTAAGTGATTTCAAAAGTGATTACTATGGTCTCGTTGTTGACGATAAAATTCGTTCTGTATACCCACGCGTAATTTATAATAGCAAGACTGATTATTATGATTTGAACTTGGATGTGAAGAAAGTGAATAATTACTTGGTGGAATTTGGAGGAAACCTTTCTTCAAATGCGTATAATCAAGGATATATTGGCTTGCATTATAAAACCTTTGCGCGAAAAGCAGTGAAGTATAGTCTGGAAAGTAACTTTGGTCGATTTTATAGTGGTGGAAATGCCAAAATTAGAGTCGATTATCCCGGTAAGACTCCGATCTATATTCAACTTGAATATACCTACCATGTAAAAGATTATTTTAAAAACTCATCCTATTTTGTGGATGAACTCGACCCTTCATTTTTAGTTCAATATGAATATTATA
>JBFFMB010000078.1:0-6745 GCA_041554455.1 Bacteroidales bacterium | reverse complement strand
GGTGCTTTAACTCATATTGGATGCATTACCTCTGGTTTAGTAAAGGTTTATACCGAAGGGATTAACAAAAGAAATTTAATTTTTTATATTCTGAAACAAACCTCTCTCATTGGTGGACCGGGTTTTATGGACGATAATCGGCTCCATTATTCGGCTACAGCTCTGACAGATGTTACAGCTTGTTTTATTGAAATTGAGGCATTTGTAAAAGTAATCAGCACAAATCATCAGTTTACCACCGAAATGTTTCGAATGATTAATCGTAAGTCGGGTATCTATATGGACAAATTAGTTTCCCTTACCCAAAAACAAATGCCTGGTCGCATTGCGGATACTCTATTATACTTATCGGATGATATTTACGAAGCCTCTGAGTTTACCGTTGATCTTTCTCGTCAGGATATCGCAGATTTGTCGGCCATGTCTAAAGAAAGCGCAATTCGAATCATCAAAGAATTTAAGGATGCAGATTACATTACTTGCGAGGGTAATAATATTTCCATTAAAGATCACGATGCATTAATTAAGGTGAGTCAAACAGGTTAAATTTTTGTTCTCTTATTTCCTACCTTTGAGTTTTAAAAAGCTGTATTAAGTGCAAAATAAAAACTTATTTAATTCTTCGTTTATATCCCGTGAATTTTTTATCGGGGATATTGCTATTGGGGGAAGGAATCCTATTCGGACACAATCCATGACATCCACTGATACGAATGATATTGAAGCGACATTACAACAGTGTTTACGATTAATTGAAGCTGGTTGTGAACTCATTCGAATTACAACTCCCGGAATAAAAGAAGTGGAGGCACTTAAAAACATCCACAAAAAACTTCGGGGGATGGGCATAAAAACACCCATCATCGCTGATGTCCATTACAATCCAAAAGTAGCTGAAGAAGTTGCTCGTTTTGTGGAAAAAGTCAGGATCAATCCCGGTAATTATACAGATAGAATCTCCAATACAAAAATTCACTTTTCAGATGCTGAATATAAGCAAGAGCTTGAAAAAATTGCTCTTAATCTAAAACCGCTTATTCGCATATGTAAATCGCATAATACGGCTATTCGTATTGGCACCAACCATGGTTCCTTATCCCAACGAATCACCTCAAAATATGGAGACACTCCACTAGGAATGGTTGAATCGGCTCTAGAATTTGTTAAAATTTGTGAGACTTATCAGTTTCACAATATTGTTCTGTCGATGAAGTCAAGCAATGTAAAAGTGATGGTTCAGGCCTATCGCTTATTGGTTCATCGGATGCTTGAAGAAGGCATGAATTATCCTTTACACTTGGGTGTTACAGAAGCCGGAAATGGCATTGAGGGACGAATAAAATCAGCCGCCGGAATTGGCACTTTGCTTGAAGAAAGCATTGGAGACACCATTCGGGTGTCGCTTACTGAAGAACCTGAACTCGAAATTCCTGTTGCTCAATTGATCCTAAAAAAATACAATCCTCTAAGAACTATTGAGCGGAAAACTCCCTCTTATTTTTCAAAGATCAACCCGTTCGAATACAATCGCACAAAGAGCATCCCTATTGAAAAGATCGGTGATTCAAATGTCCCTGTTGTTATAGGAGATACCAATTTAAATGCGGATTATTCTGCTGTTGAAATTGATCAATTATTGGATCATGTATTAGTTTCTTTCTCCGTTCATAACGAAAATATTGAAAAAGTAAAACAACGAATTAACACCTTATTGGAGCAAAATTTTCAAACGCCCATTATCCTGAAAAGAGCTTATTCGGATTTAAGTAATGAGGAATTTGTAATCCGAGCCGCTATCGATTTTGCTTCCTTGCAAATTGATGGTTTGGGGGATGGTATTTGGATTAAAAACGCCTCCTATGCTGGAGACATCATTAAGCTTTCAAAACAAATCTTACAAGCCTGTGGTACTCGCATAACAACGACCGAATACATTGCCTGCCCTTCCTGTGGCAGAACACAATATAATATTCAAGCAGCACTTGACAAAGTAAAACAAGCAACCCATCATTTGGTTGGACTAAAAATTGCAGTCATGGGTTGTGTTGTAAACGGACCTGGCGAAATGGCTGATGCGAACTACGGTTATGTAGGAGCAGGAAAAGGAAAAGTGAATTTGTATAAATCCAGAACCTTAATTAAAAAAGGGATTCCTGAAGAAAGCGCCATTGATGAACTGGTACAATTAATCACTTTGAGTGGTGATTGGGTAGATCCAAAATAGCTGAACCAAATTTGCCCTTGGTTTTTAAATGAAATTCTATTGAAAGCACCAAAAAACAATTTGCAAATAACAAACAATACCAAAGGTTCAAATATCAAAACAACACATTATTCAAGCCCTAATATTAATTATTGATTATTGTGTTTGGTAATTGTATTTTGTGATTTGGATGACGTTTATTGAAACTACAAAGGCTTTAAAAAATTACAGAACGTTATCCGCTATAATAAATTTTAAAACGACTTCCCACTAATTAAGCAAACACTCTTAGGAATAATCGTAAACTCAATAGGCGAATGCCCCAATGATTCTCCATCTGCTTCTAAAAAAACGGAGTGTTTTGGTCGGGCAATTATCTCAATTTTTTCTCCTGTAAACGTTTCTACTTCGGGAATTTTAACAAAGGATCCGTCGTATAAATTTTTTATATTGGTGATGACCTTAATTTTTGAGGCCTTTTTAATGAGCGTAACATCAAATTTCCCATTATCAGGGACAGCTGTTGGTAATTGCATCATGCCTCCTCCATTGTATTTGCAAATACCAACACTCACACTGAAAACCTTTCCATTGTATTTTTGTTCACCATCGATTACAATCATCATATGATTGAATTTATATTGGATCAGACCAAGAAACAGATTAATTAAATAAGCGAAGGGACCCCCTCCACCTTTTTCTTTCATGGCATTCGTTTTCTTAGCAACTAAAGCATCATAACCCATTCCAGCCATATTCACAAAATAACGATGGTGTGTTTGGGCATTTTGGTAGGTGATTTTTCCTGCGTCTTGAATAAAGGTTTTATTGTTTTTTAGTATTTGGATAGCCTCTTTATAATTATTCGGAATAGCATACATCCGCCCCCAATCATTCCCAGTACCAACAGGGATCATTCCAATTTTTACATCTTTGGTAGGGACTTTATCTTGAAGAAATATACCATTGATCACTTCATTCATTGTGCCATCACCACCAACAACAATGATTTTTCGATATCCATCTATAACCGCTTTACGGCCTAATTCAATGGCGTGATTTTTATGTTCTGTAAAAATATTGTCGAATTCAATTCCATATTCAACCAATAATTTACTAATTAGTCCCCAGTCTTTTAATCCTTTTCGACTCCCCGAATTTGGATTCACAATCACTAAACATTTTTCTTCAGTCGTATTTTTCAAATTTCAATTTTATGGTACCCAATTTCTTACTTCCTCCAAAACGAGGGGGCAAATATGATTAAAACAGTAAATAACTCCAATCGACCCAATAACATCAAAAATGATAAAAACCATTTTCCAACATCAGGGATTGCGGCGTAATTTCCGGTAGGGCCAACCAAACCTAGCCCCGGACCAATATTACCAAGAGTTGCGGCAGTAGATCCAATAGCGGATTCAAAGTCCAATCCGATGATCGACATCACCAAAGTTCCAAAAGCAAAGATCATCATATAGATCAGAAAAAAGGCCATGATCTTTGAAACAATATCGTTGGGAACAGATTTTCGATTCAGTTTTACCGGAATAATTGCTTGAGGATGAATTAGGCGTTTTAATTCCAACGCACTATTTTTAATCAACAATAACTGACGGATTATTTTTATACCACCCCCTGTTGATCCAGCACTTCCTCCTATAAACATGAGTAAGAAAATGATCAACCATAGCATCCCCGGCCATAATAAATAATCGGAAGTCACAAAACCGGTGGTAGTCAAAATAGAGACCACCTGAAACAGCACATCTCTAAAAATTTGTTCGATCCCAGTATTTGAAACAATGATAATGGGAATGGTAATGATAAGGGTTACAAGTAAAGTAATTCCAATATAATATTTGAATTCTTCATTTTGTTTAATATGGCTGAATTTGCCCAATAAGGCATAATAATGCAAGGTAAAATTGGTCCCCGCCAAAATCATGAAAACAATGATTACGTATTGAATATACGGAGAAAACCCAGTAACGCTATCGTTTTGCGTTGAAAAACCACCGGTAGCCATTGTTCCGAAAGCATGGCAAAGAGCCTCAAAAAGACTCATCCCACCAAACATTAACATAATGGTTTCGGCGAAGGTTAGTAGAACATAAATTCCCCAAAGACGTTTAGCTGTATGGGTAATTCGTGGGTGTAATTTATCGGGCGTAGGGCCAGGCATTTCGGCAACAAACAACTGCATACCTCCAATTCCTAATACGGGTAATATCGCTACTGACAAAACGATAATCCCCATACCCCCGATCCAATGCGTCATACTACGCCAAAACAATATTCCTTCGGGAACAGACTCAATATCTGTTAAAATGGATGCTCCTGTCGTTGTAAACCCAGACATGGTTTCGAAAAATGCATCGCTGAAATTAGGTATCACTCCACTAAGCATAAAGGGAAGTGTTCCGAAAATTGAGGTAAAAATCCATGTACAAGAAACAATCAGATAGCCTTCACGTTTCCCAATATTATTCCCAATCGCTTTGCCGCTCAATCCAAAATAAAGCATTGCACCAGCTCCAACAGTAATCAAGCCTGAATACAATAAGGAATGACAAGTAGACCCACAATAATACAACGAAAAAGGAATACCTGTAAACATAAAGGCTCCTTCTATCATTAATAAGAAGCCAATGATTCGGAGTATTAATTTAAAATTTATATCAGCTCTACGTGGCATACCAAAATTATTGCGGGGGTGAAATTAAACAATTTGATGAAAAACCCAAAACGCTTAGTTAAATAGCTTACCCACTTTACTGATTGCTTGCGGCAGTGAAAAGACCACAACTTTATCATTTTCTAAGATTTGAAAATCTCCAGTGGCAATATAACTAATTTCGCCACGTATAACACCCCCAATAATAGCCCCTTTGGGGAAACCAAGATTTTTGATCGATTTCCGCGTTATGGCTGATTTTGGTTTGGCAACTAATTCCATTACTTCCGCATCTACACCACTTAAACATTTGATTGACGTAACCTCTGCCCCCATGGTAAATTTGACAATATAGCTAGCTGTAATTAGTTTTTTATTAATGATTGTATCAATTCCAATATTTTGAGAAATGTCGATATAATCGATATTTTCAACCAAAGCAATGGTTTTCTTGACTCCATATTTACGGGCATGTAAACAGGTTAAAATATTGGTTTCCGAATTATTGGTAACTGCAATAAAAGCATCAATTCCGCTGATATCTTCATCAACCAATAATTGAATATCGCGAGCATCCCCATTGATAACTAAGGTATCTTCCAAAAAATCGGTTAGCTGTATGCATTTTTCTTTATCATGTTCGATAAGCTTAATATTCAGCTCTTTTTCCAGACGTTTGCAGGCGGTTCGTCCAACACGACCTCCTCCTACAACCATTATATTTTTGATATCAATTTCCTGCTTACCACCCAACATCAATAATTCTTGGATGCCTTCCTTTTTGGTAATTACATAGGTCTGATCGTTGGCAATAATGGCGTCATTTCCTTTAGGAATAATGGTGTTTGAATTGCGATGAATAGCCACGGCTCTAAAATTGAGATGGGGATATTCGCTGGCAATTTGATTAAAGGTTTTCCCATCTACAGGCGCATTGGCTTCAATCCGAATCATGAAAAGCGATAAACGCCCTTCAGAAAAATCAAATATCTCGGTAGCCGCTGATTGTTTAAGTAAGTGAATGATCTCATTTGCTGCAATTTCTTCGGGACAGACTAAGGCATCAATCCCCAAACTCTCATAAATCAAATGATTTTCTTGGCTTAGATTTTCTAAACTATTAACCCTAGCGATTGTTTTTTTGGCTCCTAATTTTTTACCAAGTATAGCTGTTACTATATTAATATGTTCATCATGAACAACCGAAATCAACAGATCTGCTTTTTTAATATTCGCCCTGTTTAGTACAGCAATCGACGTTGAGTCACCCGTTATGGTCATCAAGTCTGTGTGGGATTCGACGAGCTTTAATAAATCCTCGTGTGGATCAACAATGGTGATATTATGGTTTTCATTTGCCAATTCTTTAGCTAAATGCAAACCTACTTCTCCATCCCCTGCAATTACAATATTCATTTCTGATTATTTTTTTCGCTTGCGAAATTAGTTCTTATTCTCAAATATAGTAATAAAGTCTGGAAAATGATTGTAATAATCGGAATTGAAGTTGCGATGATTTTAGGTGCTAAAGAATTTTAAAATGATCCCAGTCGTAACCAACATTAAATTTTTCGCGAAAATTATGTATCATTTGAGCAGATAATGTCAGTTGATAAATTTCTTCGCAATTGGATTTAATATCTGAGATAATTTGGCCTTTGGGATCAATAATGAGTGAATCTCCTGAATAGGGATTTCCAAGCTCATCTTTTCCAATACGATTCACTCCAACAACATATGATTGGTTTTCGATAGCACGAGCTATTAAAAGTTGTTTCCAGGGGTAGTTCCTCGATGCTGGCCAATTGGCAACATAAATCAAAACATCATATTCGAATTTAGCATCCTGGAAAGTGTTTTTACTC
>JBFFMB010000077.1:0-6761 GCA_041554455.1 Bacteroidales bacterium | reverse complement strand
TTCAAAATCCTTATAATAAGTCACAGCACCTACTTTTTCATGCCCTTCATAGGTGTATCGAACAATACTTTGATCGACTTTAGTAAATTGTTTAAACAAACTACTGTCTTGCCATTTTTGACCTTCTCTCCATGGATGAATTAAAATATTTCCATGTTTATCAAATACAGAGGTATAACCCGTTTCTCCAATTTTTAAACTATACAGAATTTCACGGAGTTTTTGCAAATCTTTCTCATTATCTCCAACATATAAAACACCTACTATTTGACGATTGACAATGATTGGCTCATAGGCAGTGATATACCAATCGTTTACGACATAAGCACGGCCAAAATAAGTCTCCCCTTTTTCTATTGCTTGAATAACCGGGGAAGAATTCGGAATATATGTATTTATAGCTCGATTCCCATCCGTATTCAGCACATTAGTTGAAATACGAATATATCCACTATCAATCTTTTGAAAAATAGTTGCAGTGCCTCCTAGAAGATTTTTGATACTATCGACAAAGGAAAAATCATCACTCAATTTTTTGTCATTCAAAAACCAATTTTCAATATTCACTTCATGTAAGTTCCCATTAAACTGATTTATCGCTTGAACAGTTGTCGTATTTTTCTTGATTGTAAATACCTGTGAATAGAATAAATTATGCGCAACTTTTAAATTCGTTTTCACCCGCTCTAATTTTAATTCACGTTCGCGCTCAAACATTTTGGCGATGGTTTTCACTTGCAATTCCAAATTATGTTCGGTTTGATGATTGAATGTTTTAATTGAGCTCCTGACAAAAAGGAAGGTCGCTATAGTAATTACAGCGATGATAATAAGTGCAATAGGAAAGAATAAACGTAGCTTTAAGGGAATATATGAGTTGTTTGCTCCCATCTCTTCAATTTTCTTTAATGAAACGAACATCTAAATTACTAATTTATCTGTTCAAAAAATGCATTGCATCACCATACTCACCATAAGCGGTAATACAATTTGCTTTTTTTATTTCATTGGCCGAAAATTCTAATTCATTATCAATGCTTAAACCACTGCCTGGCTTGTTCTTATATAAATGATAATCTGATTTATACTTAGCCGGAGTTAAATTAGGCATAATCACATTAGCTCCAATTTGCAATGCCGTCCGTTTGCCTTTATTATTAATGGCTTGCAATGCTGTTGTCGATGCAATATTAATATCCTTCATCACAATCCTCAATACAGCGATCATTTTTAAAGCCAACTCATAACGAAGGTTCAGTGGCATCAATAAATTTTTATGTTCAAATAAAGGGGTATTCTCATGCTCAATATAAGGACCCATTCCACACATATCAATATCGCTTTCGCGCATGAATAATATATCATCTGCCAAATTCTCAATAGATTGAAAAGGCAAACCTATCATAACCCCTGTGCCCGTTTGAAATCCAATACGCTTTAAATCTTTGATGGCTTGAATACGATTCTCATAATGATGAAGCTCATTATCAGGATGAATTTTTTTGTATAATTCGGGATTCGAACTTTCAATCCGGAGCAGATATCGCTCTGCTCCGGCCTCGAACCACTTTTTATAAACCTCAGGAGTTTGCTCACCGCAGGACAAAGTGATACGCATTCTCCCATTTGATAAAAACTTAATTAATTTAATAGCACTGGCAATTCGTTGAGTAAAGGTGTTTGATTGTAACTCACCACATTGAATGACCATGGAGCCCATTTTTTTGTCTAGGGCATAATTGCAAGCATCTTTAATATCTTCCAAACTCACTTCATATCTGCAGAAATCTTTATTTGAAGAACGAATTCCACAATAATAACAATCTTTCTTGCAGATGTTTGAATACTCTATCAATCCTCGCAAGAACACTTTATTCCCAACATAGGTTTCCTTAATTTCAGAAGCGTATTTAAACAACTGATTTTTATCGGCACCTTCTGTTTGCAACAAAAGAATGATATCATTCTTATCCAAATGCTCTTTTTGCAATATGTGTTTTATATTAGTTTGTCCCATTTGTCATAAAAGGTTTAATAACACGAGTAAATATTCCATTTATATAGGCTATTAACATGCCATAATTGGTGATGGGAACCTCAATATCTGAAGCCAATTTGATTCTGTTTAGAATCTGTTTGCGTGTTGCAACACATCCCCCACATTGAATAACTAATGCATAGGATGCAATATTTTTAGGAGGATTTGAACCCGACAGAAAATCAAAATGCAGTTTTTTATTGGTGCTTGCTTGCAACCAAACAGGAATTTTAAATCGGCCAATATCCTCACAGCTGATTTGGTGCGAACAAGATTCGAGGATTAAAATTTTATCGTTTTCCTTTAAGTGAGCTATCTGCTGAGTACCCTTGATGTAAGCTTCAAAATCGCCCTTTAAACGAGCAAATAAAATACTAAAACTAGTCAATGGAATCTCTTCTGAAAGTACCGATGACACATAATCAAAAACCTGACTATCGGTCACAACCAAGGCTGGTTTTAGACCTATTTTCAAGAAGTCTTCCAATTCGGTTTCTTTCACAGAAATGCAGATGCAATCATGATCCAATAGATCTCTCCACGACATGACCTGTGGTAAAATCATTCGTCCTTCAGGGGCTTCCGAATCAATAGGTGTCACCATCAAAACAACATCTTTTGCTTTTACAATCCCTTTAAACAGACTTGGTTTCTGATAGGCTGTTTTAGGAATCGTACGTTTGATAGCATTAATAAGCTCATCCTGATTCTCTTTATCAACAGCGCTAAACTCAATTAATTCAGAAGCTGTAAATGCACTGATTTTTTTGAGTGTACAAAATTTGATCACTTCCAAATCCGTTTTATTATGAACAATAATGGAGGGAATATCAAACTTTTTAAAGCGATTTAATAAGTCAATTTCATAATCATCAAATTCATTGTGAGCAATGATCAGAATGGCTAGATCAATAGCATCAATTACCTCAAGGGTTTTCGCTACTCTTTTCTCACCCAATTCGCCCACATCATCAATACCCGCAGTATCGATTATGATGGCTGGTCCCACTCCAAAAATCTCAACTGATTTTTTCACAGGATCAGTGGTCGTTCCCGATTGATCAGAAACAATGGCTACGTCTTGTCCTAGTATTGCATTTATAAAAGAACTTTTCCCATTATTTCGTCTTCCGAAAATACCAATATGTGGTTTTAAATCTTTTCCTTTTGTCATGCTTATAAAATTAGAAGTATAAATCCCGTTCACCATTTTTGATCCGTTCAATACGCGATCTTACTTTTTCGATGTCTTGAAAACCATCCAATTCCAATATATTTTTCTCGATCACTTTCCAGCCTTTTTCGACTGTGTTTTCAGGAGCATAATCCTCCAAGTATTCGGCTAGCGTCAAGATCGCATTGGATGAGCAAAAACGTTTAATGAAGCCAGGTACAGAAAATTCCATAAAATGCTCCCCTGTTCTGCCTTTACGATAACAGGCCGTACAAAAAGAAGGTACAAAGCCTTGCTCCAGCAATTCATCGATCACATCATTCAAGGAACGACTATCATTGATCTGAAACTGTTCTTTGTCTAATTCCTGTTCTTTCTTGAACTTTTCAGCATAAGCGCCTATTTCAATTTTTGTTCCTGCATCAATTTGAGAACAACCATATTGCAAAACCTCTTTGCGGATCTCTGCATTTTCGCGAGCAGTTAAAATCAAGCCTGCATAAGGAACTGCTAATCGAAGAATCGCAATGATGCGTGTAAATTCCTCATCATTTATTAAATACTTATCATCAATATTTAAGTTGAGTGCATTTTGTAAACGAGGAAATGAAATGGTATGAGGACCTACATTATAACAAGCCTCCAAATGATTGGTATGACGCACTAACGAAAGCACTTCGAAACGCCAATCGTATAAACCAAATAAAACACCGATTCCAACATCATCAATCCCTGCTTCCTGAGCACGATCAAGGGCTGTAAGACGATAATCATAATCCGCTTTTTTACCCGAAAGATGATATTCTTTATAAGCATCAGGATGGTAGGTTTCTTGAAATACTTGATAAGTTCCAATAGCCGCTTCTTTAACAATCTTGAAATCGTCAATATCCATGGGAGCAGCATTGATGTTTACCCGTCGGATCTCTCCATTTCCAGATTTTATAGCATAGACTTTTTTAACGGTATCCGCAATGTATTGAGCTGAATAGTTTTTATGTTCCCCAAAGACAAGAATCAATCGTTTTTGTCCATTTTGTTCCAATGCAATAACGTTTTCATGAAGTTCTTTATCGTCAAGGGTTTTTCGCTTTGCACTGCTATTAGAAGCCCTAAAACCACAATATTTACAATTATTAGCACACAAATTACCCACATATAAGGGGGCAAATAATACAATCCTGTTTCCATAAACGAGTTTTTTTAGTGTAGTAGCTCCGGCTTTTATCATCTCAATTTGTTCCGGTTCTTTAGCATTGACCAAAATGGCCACGTCTTCCAAATTGAGACGTTCTTTATTCAGCGATTTTGCAATCACTTGTTGAACATTTGTTGTAGTCGTTTTAGTTTTGTTTATAAACTCCCATATTTCGTCCTTATCAATGAAATTTTCCATTGATCGATCGGGAGTTTTGTAGGCTTGTGGTGTAAATTTCATTGCAATCGTTTTTTTAGTTTAGAGGTAAAGTGATCGTAAATGTACTGCCTACTTCAGGCGTACTTTCTACATTAATGACCCCATTATTTAGCTCCACCATCTTTTTGGCAATCGACAATCCAAGTCCACTGCCGGTAACATTCTTCGTTCTTGAGTTTTTGATACGAACAAATTCTTGGAAGAGCATTTTAATATCATCTTCGCTCATTCCTACACCCGTATCTTCTATACTAATTTTGACATTGCTATCCTCTTTTGAGAGACGAATAAAAACCTCTCCCCCATCTTTATTATACTTTACAGCATTGGAAATAAAGTTGTTCATGATTATTTCCATTTCATCCTTATCGGATGAAATATAGGTTTTAGCTTCGCCTTCGAGATGCAATGTCACCTGTTTTTGAATAGCCAGAGGTTCAATGGTATCCATGGCTAATTGGGCAATTTCATGCATATCAACTTGCTTGATTGTACGTGTTTTTGTACCCGATTCAATTTTGGTCACATCCATTAGATCGAGTATGAGAGTCCGCATACCATTTATACGCTCCAACGAACGATCAATCATCTTGGCATAATCATCTATTTGATCACCCAATTGTTTTTCCTGCATGATCTTAAGATATCCTTCAATCGCGTTAATGGGCGATTTTAACTCATGAGAGAGGACCGATAAAAACTGAAAACGAATTTGTTTTCCTTCTTTATTCATCTTCTTCGTCATCCGTTTAAGGAAAAGCTGCTTGGTAATTGTTTCAATAGCAGCTTTTAATTCCTGCGGAGTAAAGGGCTTTGGCACAAAGTTAAGGGCTCCATTTTTGGTTGCTCTCACGGCCAGATCCAAGGAGGCATAAGAGGTGATCATCATCACACAAATCTCATACTCTTTTTTATTGATATACTCTAGCACATCAATTCCATTGATCCCGGGAAGTTGATTATCTAAAAGTATAATATCAATTTTTTCTGTATCGATAATTTCGATGGCCTTTTCTCCTGTTTCTGCTTCAATTAAATCAAAGGCGAAATCGTCATCCATGAATGGATAACCAACCGTAAAGTTGCGAAGAATGCGTTCTATCCCAGAGCGAATGCCCGGTTCATCATCTACAATTAACACCTTTAATTTTTCCATGACTTACATTTTTAACAGTTTGTTTATTTCACGCTGAAGCTGATCCGGTCTCAAACCTTTTTCTAAATAGAGATCGGCCTTGATCCATGTTTTATCTTCTTCTGATTCTATCCCAAAAACCATCCCTGTATCAGCAGTAACAGCCGTTGCGATGATCACAGGCATATCAGGATATTTGCGTTTGAATTTATGACTCAAAATAAATCCGCTATCCATATTTTCCATCATCAAATCGATGATTGCCAAATCAGGCTTAATATCTTCAACAATTTTCTCACCTTCTTTTTGTCCATCGGCAGTGATCACTTTAAATCCAAATTTTTTCACCTGCATTTCAAGCTGGATCAAGTAATCGGGATCATCATCCACTATCAAAATTGTTTTATCAAACTCTTTCATCTCTTTATTTATTTTAAAATTTTGGAACATCTATTATAAAATTGGTACCTATTGGTCCTTTACTTTCGTCTGTATTTGAGATAACATTAATCTGTCCTTTATGCATTTTAACGATTCCATAAACCAATGGTAATCCAAGGCCAGTCCCTTTTCCCAATTCTTTCGTCGTGAAAAAAGGCGTAAATAATTTATCCATATTCTCTGGAGGGATTCCCACTCCACTATCCGATATTTTAACTTGGAAATTGCTCTCCGTATCGCTCAATTCAATCCCTAAAATGCCACCCTCAGGCATGGCTTCAATGGCATTCTTCTCTAAATTGGTGAGCACTTGCATCATTTGATCTTTATCAATCATAATCATCGGATCCTTCAAATTTGAGATGAATGACAATTCAACATTTGGAGGAATAACAATAGATTCGGTGCTATGGAAAACAAAATCATACAGATTGCATTCCACTTTCTTCACTTGATTTTTACGTGCAAAATTTAAAAGTCCACCAACAATTTTCTTACACCGTTCGGTTTGTTCAACGATCAATTCAAGATCTTTATACAGTGGATTACTAGAATT
>JBFFMB010000076.1:0-6888 GCA_041554455.1 Bacteroidales bacterium | reverse complement strand
AGAATTAAGCACATTATATACCTTTGTGCATAGAAATTTTGGAATATGACTATTGATATATTTATCCCTTGCTTAATTGACCAGCTATACCCACAGACGGCTTTTAATATGGTGAAGATTTTGGAAAAACTTGGCCATACGGTTGAGTATAATACCAATCAAACCTGTTGTGGACAAACAGCATTTAATGCAGGTTTTTGGGATGAAGCCAAATCGTTGGGAGAGAAATTTATCAAAGATTTTCCAAATAATCGCCCAGTTGTTGGACCAACGGCTTCTTGTGTGGGCATGGTTCGTAACTATTATTCCGAACTTTTTCATAATACCTCTATGCATATTGAATGCAGACAACTCCAGCGAAATTTATTTGAATTTACAGAGTTTCTGGTGAAAGAACTGAAGGTAACAGATGTTGGTGCCACTTTCGAAGCAAAGGTTACTTACCATGATTCTTGTTCTGCACTACGCGAAATAGGGATTAAAGAAGAACCTCGTTTATTGCTTCAAAATGTAAAAGGGCTCGAATTAGTAGAAATGAAGGATACTGATACTTGTTGTGGTTATGGGGGCTCTTTCTCAATAAAACACGAAGCCATTTCAACGGCCATGGCTGAGCAAAAAGTAAAAAATGCGTTGGATACCGAAGCTGAATATATTGTTTCAACGGATTTAAGCTGTTTGATGCATCAGCAAGCCTATATCAAAAAGCATAAACTACCCCTAAAAGTGATGCATTTGATTGATGTACTGGCCAGTGGTTGGTAATTATTTTATCAGTTCTTTCAATTCAACTAAGTCACTAGGGCGAGCAATCACCACTTTATTTTCATCCAACAAGAACAAATTGGGGGTAACATATACGCCATAGTCTTTGGCTGATTGTGTGTCCCAACCTTTTAAATCGCTAGCGTTAATCCATTCAAAGTGTTGGTTTTTAATAAAATTCTGATAATCAAGTTTCGAGCTGTCGATAGAAATACTTAAGATTTCCAAATCATGTTTTTTGTCTTTATAAAAATCTGTGAGTTCAGGGAATATCTCTTTGCAATGTGGACACCAACTTGCATAAAATATTACCAGGGTGTATTTTTTGTGGATGTCAGATAATTTAGCATTTCCAATAATGATGTCAGGAGCTTTGTTCCCAGGAGCAAGCTTTTTTAGGGCTTCTATTCGATGTTTTAATTCCTCATTTTCGCAGGATTCATCAACGATCGATTGAGAGGCAATGTGTGTCATCACTTTTGTTAGTCCAAATTGATCAAAGCCACCAATCAAATAATTTATAACAAATTCATAAATTTTACGATTAGGTCGCATAACAGGGAGTATAATATCTACTGCTTTTATAAATTCTTCTTCTTGCAAGGCTTTACTTAAATCTTTATCCTGATAAAGTGAAAGATAAGATAAAATACTTGAAGTTAATACATTGCTATGTAAAAGAGCCGTGTCGTTAAAGTTTTTTCCATCAAAGAAATGTTGTTTGGCATACGCTTTTTGCTCTAACTGATTATTCATCGGGTTTAAGGCAGGGCGGCGATCAATCCCAATTAATGTTGCCGCAAATGTTGTGGGATGGTCTTTAATAATTTGATCAATATAATGATTCAATGAATCTTGAATATTTGTGAATTCTAATAAAAGGCTTGGAAAGAAAGCATCGGTCATCGGATAATAACTAATGACGGGTTGTAGCAGTTCTATTCGATATTGATCGTAATTCCGTTTCTGAATATAGTCCCAATAAAGTTTGTTTTCTTCCGACACTTTGAATGTGAGTTTATTGAAGGGATCGGAAATATGCGTGCTGAGTTCAATATTTTCGTGATTAAGAATAAGGCTTAAACGGTCTTCCTTCGTAATTCCCAATTGATATAAGCCTTTGGGTAAATCTTGTTTCAATTCAAATTGAAACTGGCCGTAGGCCGAGGTCTTGACAGAATCAATCACTTGAACTCTATCGATATAAAGACTGTATAAATAAATTGTTTGATTGTTATGGCTATGAATCACCCCCTTTAATTGATGATTCTGAGCGCTGATCATAAAAGGGATGCAAGTCAATAAAAGAAGTAGGAATTTTCTCATTTGTGTGTTTTTATCTTTTGAAACGTAAAATTCTAAAATTAATTTGATTTAAAGAAACGAAGATGCAAAAATCATTATTTATTATTTTTTTGAGAGATACTGATTTTGCAGAAGTCTTCCATCCAACAGATAAATAATATTTATACACAGATGAAATTAATGTTCAAGAAGTATTCAGGTTTTATGAGTTTGCTTTTTTATCTTTGTTAAAGAAGAAATATAGAATTTGAAAATACAATGGAGAAGAATTATCATCATTTAATTGCCTTGGAGTTGGGCATCAAAGTGCAGCAAGTTTCCAATACCCTTGAATTATTGGCGCAGGGCGCAACTATTCCTTTTATTGCTCGTTATCGAAAAGAACGAACAGAGAGTTTGGATGAGGTGCAAATTGCAAATATCAGAGATCGAAATACTCAGCTCGTTGAGTTGGATAAACGTAAGATTGCTATTTTGGATTCGATAGAAGAACAAGGGAAACTAACCGAAGATTTAAAAAAACAAATAGAGGCTGCCGAAACCATGGCTGTGCTTGAGGATTTATACTTACCCTATAAGCCAAAACGGAAAACTCGAGCTAGTATGGCCAGAGAAAAAGGTTTGGAGCCATTAGCAGACTTGCTATTCTCTCAAAAATTTATTGATGTAGAAGGCGAAGCTGAAAAATATCTGAATGATGAAGTAGACGATCTTGAATCAGCATTGGAAGGAGCAAGAGACATTATTGCTGAAAAAATAAATGAAGATTCGCAGGCGAGAAATCAAATTCGAAAATTATATCAAAGAGAGGCTGTTGTTAATTCTGTTGTTGTTAAGGGAAAAGAAATTGAAGGACAGAAATATCAAAATTATTATGAGTGGGAAGAAAATTTAATGCAATCACCTTCGCATCGGATATTAGCTATGTTTCGTGGCGAAAGCGAGGGTTTCTTAAAATTAAAAATTGATGCGGGCGAAGATAAAGCCCTTCGGATATTGAATCGATTGTTTATTCATAATGACAGTGAATCTGCCAATCAAGTAGAGATAGCGGCTAAAGATTCCTATAAGCGATTATTAGCCCCGTCGATGGAAACCGAAATTCGAAGTATGATTAAGGAAAAAGCCGATGAAGAAGCCATTCGTGTATTTGCTGAAAATTTGCGTCAACTTTTACTGGCATCTCCCTTGGGACAAAAACGGATATTGGCTATCGATCCCGGTTTTCGTACAGGCTGTAAAGTCGTTTGTTTAGATGAGCAAGGAAATTTATTGCACAATGAAACTATTTATCCACATCAACCACAACAGGAAACAAAACAGGCGATCAATAAAATTCATAATCTGGTAAATACTTATAAAATTGAAGCGATTGCCATTGGAAATGGTACTGCTGGAAGAGAAACCGAACGTATGATCAAACATATCCGTCTCGATCGTACCGTTACCGCTGTGATGGTTAATGAAAGTGGGGCATCGGTTTATTCAGCTTCTTCGGTTGCTCGAGAAGAATTTCCTGAGTATGATGTAACCGTGAGAGGCTCTGTTTCCATTGGTCGCCGATTGATGGATCCATTGGCTGAGCTAGTTAAAATTGATCCAAAATCGATAGGAGTGGGGCAATATCAACATGATGTAAACCAAACAGCTTTAAATGAGAAATTAGGCGAAGTGGTTGAGAGTTGTGTGAATTCTGTAGGTGTTGAGCTGAATACAGCCAGTAAACAATTATTATCTTATGTTTCGGGTTTAGGCCCTGGATTAGCGCAAAATATTATTAATTATCGTAAAGAAAATGGACCGTTTTCATCCCGTAAGGAATTAAAAAAAGTGAGTCGTTTTGGCGATAAAGCATTTGAGCAATCTGCAGGATTTTTACGAATTAGAGATGCAAAAAATCCTTTGGATTCAAGTGCTGTACATCCTGAATCCTATGACATTGTTAAAAAAATGGCTGCTAAGGTTGGCTGTTCCATAGAGGAGTTGATCGAAAATAAAGAGGCTGTTGATAGGTTAAATTTGCACGATTTCGTAACAGATAATGTAGGCCTTCCGACTTTAAAAGATATTATTGAGGAATTAGCAAAGCCAGGATTGGATCCTCGTCAAAAAATTGATTTTTTTGAATTTGCCGAAGGCGTAAATGAAATTAAGGATCTGCATGAAGGGATGAAATTACCGGGTATTATAACAAATATCACAGCTTTTGGAGCCTTTGTTGATATTGGGGTTCATCAGGATGGCTTGGTTCATATCAGTAAATTGGCCGATCGATTTGTGAAAGATCCCAATGAAGTTGTTAAATTAAACCAGAAAGTTGATGTTCGTGTGATGAGTGTGGATATACCCAGAAAGCGTATTCAATTATCAATGATAGACTAAAAATGAAAACAGCTAACGATTGGATTAAGAAGCTCAATTTACTTCCCCATCCTGAGGGAGGTTATTATAAAGAAGTGTATCGTTCAGAAGAAGAGGTAATAGGTGAATTTCTTCCAGGAGATAGGTCAGGGGTTCGTTCTGTAAGCACAGCTATTTATTTTTTATTGGAAGGGACTGATTTTTCTGCTTTTCATCGGATTAAGTCGGATGAGATTTGGCATTTTTATGCGGGTGGTTCACTCCTGATTTATGCTATTGATGAAAAAGGTTTACTTACAGAATATCATCTTAACTCAGAAATACCCATGCAAATCATTCCGAAAAATAATTGGTTTGCAGCTGAATTAATGGATAAAAATACCTTTGCTTTGGTTGGTTGTACTGTTGCTCCCGGTTTTGATTTTGAGGATTTTGAAATGGGAAAACAAAAGAATTTAATTGAAAAATTCCCTCAGCATACTGCTTTAATTAAACAATTATCTAAATAAATTTCCAAGCATCAATCTCCAATAAGCAAATAAAAAATCAAATCTCAATGACCACATTATTTAAAACTTGATCATTGGAGATTAGAAAATTGGGATTTACTTGTTATTTGTGATTTATCCAAGTGCAACATCTAGCAACATCATTGTTGCGAAGCCAAACATGGCGCCAATGGTAGAAATATCGGTTTCGTTGCCGCGTTGCGATTCGGGAATGAGTTCCTCAACCACCACAAAAATCATGGCACCAGCTGCAAAAGATAAAGCATAAGGTAAAATCGGGGTCATATAAAAAACTAAATAAGCGCCAACAACACCTGCAATCGGTTCAACTACGCCTGATAATTGTCCATAATTAAAAGCCTTTAAACGAGAAAATCCTTCTCTTCGAAGAGGGATTGAAACAGCGGCTCCTTCGGGGAAATTTTGTAATCCAATACCAAATGCTAATGCAACAGCTCCAGCTAGAACACCCAAGTCGGGATTATGCGCCAAGGCTCCAAAAGCAACTCCTACAGCCAATCCTTCAGGAATATTGTGCAAGGTAATGGCTAATACTAATAAGACGCTTCTTTGCCAAGTTGTTTTAATTCCTTCGGCTTTATCGGTCGATAAGCCCATATGTAAGTGAGGTAATATTTTGTCAATCCCAAATAAGAAGGCCCCTCCTGCTAAAAATCCAACAACAGCAGGAACCCAAGGAATCATTCCGCGTTCTTCAGCCATGATGATAGCCGGATTTAAAAGCGACCAAAAACTAGCAGCAATCATCACACCAGCCGCAAAGCCAAGCATGGCATTTAATACTTTTTGATTTAGATTTTTGAAAAAGAAAACCATGGAAGAACCAGCAGCGGTTAAAAACCAGGTGAACATGGTAGCAACAAAAGCTAAAAATATGGGATCGTATTCGAGTAGAAATTCTAAGTTCATGTTAGTCTATTTGTTTGGTGGCTAAAACAAAGATAATTAAAATGAATTAAAAAATTAGACAGAATTTAGAATACAGTCTTCAGAATTTTAATTAAAATTAGTGTTGTGAGATATCAGATTTTATATATTTAATCGATGTTCATTTCTATAAAGGATTGTTGTTGAGATGCCTAAGAAATTATAGTTGGTACTTCCCTGAGAATCTCTCCTGTCATAACATCAATGTATATTTCGTAATTAACTGGTGCAGGAAGATAGATTTTCCATGCAATTCTTAATTCAATTTTATTTTCAAGATAGATGGGAATTACTTCTAATTTATATATGCTTTCTGAAATATTCTCTGAAGAAATGATAACTTCATAAGTGTCACCGCCAAACGTATAATGTGTGACCGTTTTAAATAAAAGAATTGATTTTGTTTTTTCTGGATTGACATTAAATTCCAAAGGGATATATATGTTTGGAAACCAATTCCCAACGCAAGAATATAATTCTCTGTTTCTTATCCTAAAAATAATCGTTGTATTTAAAACCTCTAATGTATCATATCTCTGGGCTAAAGATTTTATGGTCCAAGATGTTGATCCATCATAATTATCTGAATTAAATGATAATTTGGAAAAGTTTAGTTCATCTGGGTTTAATATTCCAGTGTAAATTGAGTTTTTGGAAACAAAATTTTTAACAACTTCAACAGCTTCTGATTGTGTTAAGGGATTTTGGATTGGAGGATGTTCAACACTTCTTTCTTCATCAATATTTCTGCAAAATCCAAAGTCATTCAAAGAGCTTTTAATGTATTGATTATTCTGATAATAATTACTCCTTATTTGTTCGAGAATGATTGGACTTATTTTATCAATTGTTGTAGGATAGTTTGGGTCATTATTTGGAATTAAGAGTTGATTATCTTTTTTGCAAGCCATGAAAA
Source organism: Bacteroidales bacterium (assembly GCA_041554455.1). Lineage (GTDB taxonomy): Bacteria > Bacteroidota > Bacteroidia > Bacteroidales. The sequence goes on along the minus strand of JBFFMB010000076.1, from coordinate 84 downwards.
TGAATGTAAATACTAGAAAAAAGAGAATAATTTTCTTCATGATTTGTTATTTATAAATAAGATGAAAAAAATATTCAAAAGGTT
>JBFFMB010000075.1:0-6932 GCA_041554455.1 Bacteroidales bacterium | reverse complement strand
TTATAAATCCTTTTGTAAAATTTTGCCATTGATTCATTCCTTGTTTCCTCCTTCATTTTTGAGTGCAACATGTGCTCTGGTAATTGCATCGCAGAATGCTCTAGTACTAATTGTAGCTGCAGTAATAGCATCTACATCGCCTCTGTCTTTTTTAACTTGTAGTTTGAAACTCTCAGGATTTTTACCTTGAAACTGAGTGTAAAATTTCGGATCACTCATTTTAGTACCAAGACCTGGTGTTTCTTTATGCTGAATAACCGAGGTATTAATAATCTCACCCGCAGGTGTAAATCCAACCATAACTTTGATTTGAGTTGGATCATATCCTTTATTTGAATAAGTTTCAATGGCTACACCCACCAACTGTCCTTCTTTAAAACCTTTATTTACAGTCAACGAATCCGTACCATCTACAGGAAGTACTTTATGCGTATATACTGTATCGAAATCAGGAATCACAGCTTTTAATGCAGCTTCTGTTTTTGCTTTTTTCGCTAATGCGATAGGCTCTTTGGTAGCATTATACACACCACCTAGTGCAAAGCCAGCTATCATTGTGACCACCAAAAGTGTAATCACCATGTTTTTGAAAGAAGATTCTTTTTTAGCCATCTTTTTATATTGATTATTTTTTAACGTCTTTTATTTACTTACTTCTCCGAAGCGTTTTGGTTTCACACCACTATTAATGAGTGGTACAAATGCATTCATAATTAGAATGGCAAATGAAACACCTTCGGGATATGCACCCCAAACACGAATAATAACAGTTAGTAATCCACAACCCAATCCAAAGATCAATTGCCCTTTAGATGACATTGGAGAGGATACCATATCCGTTGCCATAAAAATAGCACCGAGCATTAAACCACCTGTAATCAAATGAAACATCGGATTTACATACTGAGTAGGATCGATTAAATAAAGGATACCCGTAAATACAACGACTGAACCAATATAAGTTACAGGGATTTCCCAAGTAATAATTTTACGGATCAACATATACAATCCACCAAGAATTAAAGCAATAGCCGAAACTTCACCAAGCGATCCACCCATATTACCTAACAACTGATCCATATAATTTGGCAAATGGTAAATAACTTCTTTACCATCAATAAACATCGTCGTACCATTTTCCATGATATCATTCACCGTACGACCTGTAGCGAGTTCTTCTTTTAAATTGCCCAATGGAGTTGGTCCAGTAACAGCATCAGCCAATTGACTGAATAAAACAGCTGGTTTTGGCCAGCTAGTCATCTGTACAGGAAAAGAGAGCAATAAAAACACACGACCTACCAATGCAGGATTAAAGGGGTTTTTCCCTAATCCACCAAAAGACATTTTTGCAATTCCAATTGAGACTAGAGCTCCAATAATGATGATCCAAATTGGCAGGTTACTGGGTACGTTAAAGGCCAGTAATACTCCTGTAACCATAGCTGAACCATCGTTAAAAGTAGGAGGACCTTTAATGATATATTTTTGAATGAGCCATTCAAAGAATATACATGCCAATACTGAAATCAAGGTTACTTTGATTGCTCCCAATCCAAAGAAATAAATGGAAACAAGCAATGCCGGGATCATGGCGAATACAACGCCATACATGATTTTCTTTGTTGAATTATCTCCGTGAACGTGCGGAGATCCCGATACGGTAAGTAAATTCATATCTTATTTTTTACTTCTGTTTCTAATAATTTGACCTACTCTGAATTTGCCTAAACGAATATAATCGAGTAATGGGCGTGCTGCCGGACAAGTGTACTGACAAGATCCACATTCTATGCAATCCATCGCACGTTCTGCCTCTACATTCTCATACATTTCTACTTCTGAATATTGAGCTATTAATACAGGTTCTAATCCCATTGGACAAACCGTGATACATTTCCCACAACGAATACAATTGGTAGGCTCAACACGTTTTGCTTCGTCTTCCTTAAACAATAAAACGCCTGAAGTACCTTTGACAACAGGAACATCAACACCATTCAATGCTTTACCCATCATTGGTCCACCACTTACAATTTTCGCTGTATCTTCAGGAATACCCCCAGCTTTTTCGATTAGCTCATTGGTTGATGTACCCACACGAACCATATAATTACCAGGTTTGCTCACGCTTTTTCCAGTAACCGTAACGATTCTTTCAAATAATGGTTTGTTTTTTTGAACCGCTTCGTAAACAGCAAAGGCAGTACCTACGTTATTTACAACTGCACCAACTTCGATCGGTAATTTCCCAGATGGAACCTGACGGCCAATCACAGCATCAATCAATTGTTTTTCACCACCCTGAGGATATTGAACCTTCAAGGCTTCAATTTCGATACCCGGATATTTAGAAGCAATGCTTTTTAAATGAGCAATCGCATCTGGCTTATTGTTTTCGATACCAATAATCGCACGAGTAACCTCCAATCCTTTCATCAGGATTTGAATTCCAATCATCATCTCATCAGCTTTTTCAAGCATTAAGCGGTGGTCGGCTGTAAGATAAGGTTCACATTCTACCCCATTGATGATTAAGACCTCAGCCTTTTTACCTTGAGGAACCATTAATTTTACATGCGAAGGGAAGGTTGCACCACCAAGGCCAACAATACCCATTTCATGTACTTTTTTAATAATTTCCTCTTTTGATAACTTTATTTCTTTTTTGAGTTCAGTAGAACGATCGATGCTTTCTTCCCACTCATCACCTTCAACAGCAATAATAACAGCTGTTTTACGATAACCGCTCATATCCAAAATGTCATCTACTTTCAGCACTTTACCTGAAACCGATGAATGAATATTGGAAGAAATAAAAGCTTCGCCTTTAGCAATTAATTGTCCAACTTTTACCATGTCGCCTTTAGCAACAATAGCTTTTGAAGGAGCTCCTAAACTTTGTCCGATTGGAATCGAAACCTGTGTAGGGAGTTCTAATACTTCAATGGCCTGATCCGCCGAAAATTTATTTTCTGCTGGATGAACGCCTCCTATTTTAAATGTTTTCAAAATTCTAATCCTCCTGAGTTTAATTGAGAATGTATGAATTATTCTTTATTATTTTCTTCTTTCTTTTCAGCTTCTACCATTTTTGGTGCAGCTTCATTTTTTGCAGTTGCTTCCACTTTTTCTTTCCTTGGAGGGAAATTCAATTCATGAATTGCTCCTGTAGGACACTCAAGCACACACTTACGGCAAAGTTTACATTTCTCATAATCGATATAAGCTAAATTGTTATTCATGGTAATGGCCACGAAAGGGCATAATTTGAAACATTTGATACAACCAATACAAGCCACTTTACAGTTTTTCTTGGCAGGTCCACCCTTTTCTTCATTGATACAAGAAACAAAAATACGGCGGTCTTTTTTGCCTTTGTTTCTTAGCTCAATAATGTTACGAGGACAAGCCACAACACAAGCGCCACAGGCTACACAATTGTCTTTTACAATGGGGAGTCCCGTTTCCTCATCCATATAAATGGCATCGAAATCGCAAGCTGTAACACAATCGCCACAACCCAAACATCCATAAGGACATCCGCTTTCGCCAGAGGATAAATTGTGAGCAAAGGCACAAGTAGCTGGACCATCATAATTGATTTTCTTTGGTGCATTTTCGCAAGAACCAGAACATCTGATTACAGCAATCTGAGGATCTTTCTCTTCAGCTACTAAACCAAGTATCCCAGCCACAGCGGCCATCACATCATTTCCACCTACAGGGCAATTAAAGCCACCAATAGATTGTTTTTCATTAGCTGATTTCACCAAAGCCTCAGCAAATCCACGGCAACCAGGATATCCACAACCACCACAATTAGCAGCAGGCAAAACCTCTTCTGCCAAATCAATTTTGGGATCTTCGATTACTTTAAATTTCTGTGCTACGAAATACAGAATTACAGCTGCTACAGCTCCAATTAAGCCTAAAGAAATAACTGCATAAATAATTACATCGTTCACGTTCTTTTCCTTTTAAATTAAAGATTTAGCCCTTTTCAGGGATGATTTTTAACGCTAGGCAAAAATATAAACAAATAAGGATTTATTAAACCTTTCGCAATATTGACAAAAAAGGTATAACTAATTGTATTTCTTTTAGTTAAGTCATTATTGATTTTGCGACAACAAATCAAAAGCTCGAAAGTACTTGATACTGTATGAGTTCTGTATTTGTTTAGAAGAACTCTAAATTACCCTATAATCAGTAATTTAGAAAGCATATAACAAATGCCTTAGGTTTGGAGTGACTAGATTGCCTAGAGTTAAAAATGTAAATTTGTAAAATAAAGCCTTGTTCTAATATTTAGGCTTGCCAAATCACGATGAGCACAGGTGTTTTTTAGGCAATTATTTAATCTTGAACTCAAAAGTTGTACTGAGTTTGTCTTTGATTTTATAAAGAGTATAATAATAGGGAACTAACAATAATAATGAACTTAAAGCAGCTAAGCCTTCGTTTGAAGTTAGCCACAGAACTATAACCAAGGTGCCAAACATCAATAAGAAAGGGAATAAATATCCGTAATAAACAGCCTTACGCCCTAATGATTTCTGCATATAAACAGTTACCTCATCACCAACTTTATAATTGAAATCAAGAGTCTTAGTAACATCAACAATTTTATTTTCCATTTCAGCCACCGTACACATGCCTTTTGAATGGCAAGACGAACAAGCCGATTGTGATAAAATATTTACTTGAACTTTATCCTCCCCTATCCCCTCAATTATCCCAGGATGTTGTATTGTATCTTTAATATTAGACATTCTTTTATCATTTAAATTTAAGGCGTTGATACTGCAACAGGCAATACTTTCCCATTAAAGTATCGATTGCCATTCAATGCAAAATCAGCAATAAATAAAGCCATATTATCAGCACTCATTGGTGCCGTATAACCAGGAAAGGCTTCTTCTAACATTTCTGTTTGTACAGCTCCGAGAGCTAAACAATTAAAACTCCAATCCTTTTCTTTATACTCTTCGGCTAAACATTCGGTCAAAATAGCCATAGCTCCTTTGCTAGAGCTATAAGCAGATAATCCTGAAAACTTAACACTAGCCTGAACCCCTCCCATACTACCAATATTCACAATATGTGCATGAGTACTAAATAATGCCAAACATTTTTTTATAAGAAAAAATGGTGTCTTCGTATTCGTATTAAAACATTGATCAAAATCTGATTCCTTAATACTCGAAAAAGCTTTATTGACGATTTGTCCAGCATTGTTTATCAATATATCAATTGAAGAAACATATTTTTTTATCTCAGGAAGAAATTCATTCTCCAATGCTGAAAAGTCAGTAAGATCAAAAGAGAAAGCAATTACATTATCGTTTCCGCTAACTTCTAGACATTTCTCTTGCAATTGAAGCAAACGCTTTTTATTACGTGAAACAGCAATAATTCGATGATCAGGAGATTTACACATCTCCAAAACCAATTCATAACCAATCCCTCTGCTTGCGCCTGTAATAATTATATTCATATTAAAATTTTACGGGAACTGAACCTTCCTTTTCACGCTCAACTTTTGTTTTCATATCAACAACATTAAGTGTAAACTTTCCATTTTCATCCACACTTATTGAAATTTTATAGGGCTCAGTAAAATCCTTTTCACCAAATTTATAATTCATATAAGTAACCCCTTTTAATCCTTCGATTTCTTTCCCAAGTTTTCTTGAAAGTTCTTTTGCCTTGCGATAATTTTCACTCATAGGGATTCCTGCCACAGTGGCAATTCGTTCAGCCTCTTTCATCGCCTTATTGTAGTCTGAATGATAAATGTACAGTACTGAATTATAACCATCCTGTACATCCGCTTCCTTGGTTTGAAAAGAATTATTGACATCATATGCCAGACCTTGAGGCTCAACAATACCTAGATTTTTAAGCCATAAAGGAAAAACAGATTGAACCGTCACATCATTTGAAGACGATTCTATGTCTTTTCCATATTGCTTATTGATTGCCCCTATCAATTCGTCAGCGCGTTCACGCGAGATTTCATCATCCTTAAAGCGTTTTTCAACCAATTGAATTCGTTCATTTAATTGAGTAGCTACATTCATAGCTTCATCAATATCATCCATCGATTTACTAAATTCGTCGGATTGTTTTTCGAGTTCTTCTTCAGGTTGAGTTTCGGTATCCGTATTTTGCTGAGGCGAAGACTGCTGATCGCATGCAACCAACACAACGAGAACACTTAAAGCAGCAATTTTAAAAAGCGTTGTGATTTTCTTCATTATATTTGAATATACAATTTGAACAAAAGTACAAAACCAATTAAAGGAATCAGAAAACAATCTATAAATTTATTAATTTTGTTTTGCACAATAAACAAGCTCTATCATTTTATTTATGAAGCAGCAAGCGCTTATATATTTCATTCTTTGGATTGGGTTGACGCTATCAGTCAGTTCACCACTATATGCACAAGACAATGAAATAAGCGCTATTAACAATATAATAGAGAAAAATGAGTGGTCCAAACTTTCAAATTACTGCCTGGAAACCATTTGCCTTTCTATTCAGAACTCGCAAGCCAACTACAGTAAAATGCAAGCCCGTTACATTTTGGCTGATTTTTTCAAAAGCCATAAGACTATTAAAATCAAGTTCATTAAAAGCGATAAGATATCAGAAGGGTTTTTTTTCAGCATTTTGCACTATGAAACTGCAGATAAAACATTTAATATATATTACACCATTCAAAAAAAAGAAGATTCATATTTAATCAATGAAATTCAAATTAAAGAAAGAACTAAATGACGATTGACCAGATTATTAATCAAGCTCTTCAAGAGGATGTCCAAGATGGCGATCATACTTCATTGGCAACTATTCCAGCTGATGCGAAAGGGAAAGCCCGATTATTCGTAAAAGAAGAGGGGATTATAGCTGGAATAAGGATT
>JBFFMB010000074.1:0-6985 GCA_041554455.1 Bacteroidales bacterium | reverse complement strand
GGAAAGAACTCCCAGCAATAGAATTAAAATATATTTTTTCATAATCATAAATTATTTATTCAACACTTCATTAGCAATACGAGTGATGGCTTCCACACTTACTCTTATATCTTCATCAGTGGTAACATAAGAAGTCACACTAATCCGCATAGCTGTATGTCCTTGCCAAAGGGTTCCCCCACACCAACAAGTCCCCTCTTTTTGTATTCGATGAATGATTTCTGTGGTTTGTTCGGGTGTTCCAAATTCAACCATCACCTGATTTAAAACCACCTCATTTAAAATAGTGAATCCATTATTTTTTAACTGTTCGGCAAAGGATTTTGCATGTTCACAACAGCGACTAACCAATGCAGCAATTCCTTCCCTTCCCTGATTTTTCAAAGCGGCCCAAACTTCAATCCCACGACCTCTACGTGAAGCTTCTGGGGTATAATGATGGGGCTCTCGATTTGGGCCTTCTTGCAAATAAGCTGCACTCATCGTCATGGCATTCTTCAAGGCTTGCCTGTCTTTTACCATAGCCATTCCATTATCATAGGGCACATTCAACCACTTATGTAGGTCACAGGCCCAAGAATCAGCAAGTTCAACTCCCTTTGAAAGATAATTATAATTGTTGGTAACATTTGCCCATATTCCAAAAGCACCATCAACATGCACCCAAGAATGACTTTTTTTCGCCCATTCACAAATGGCTGTAATGTCATCAAACGCGCCTGTATTAACATTTCCTAATTGAGCACAGATGATTGCTGGTTCATCAATACTAGGTAACAGTTCAGGACGCATTCGTCCTTGCGCATCTGTTGGAATACGTGTCAATCGTTCACTTCCCAAACCTAGCATGGATAATCCTTTATGAATGGTAATATGCGCTTCCTGACCAACAAAAACCTTTATCTCTGGTGCATTAAACAAGCCTTGCTTTTCAACATCCCAAGCCTTACGTTTTAAAATAGAAGTCCGAGCAGCAGCCAAGCAAGTAAAACTAGCCATGGTTGTTCCAGTAACTAAAGCACCTCCACTTTGCATAGGCAAATGCAAGATTTGTTTTAACCATTCTAAAGCGATCTCATCCAATTTCACGCCTATAGGAGAACTGGCAAAGATTCCACAATTTTGATCCCAAGCAGAAGCCAGCATATTGGCTGCCATCGAAGATGGAAATACAGAGCCTATCACAAAACCAAAATAACGTCCACCCGTAGAAGTTACTGTTGCAGGAGAACCATACTCATCCAGCATACTGACAACCTCTTCGGCTGATGTGGATTTCTCTGGTAGATTTTCTTCAAATATCTTTAAATTCTCGAGGGCTTCGTTAGTGGGTTCTACATTTCGTTTGGCCGCACTCGCTATATATTTCTTGATTGATTCAAATACATTATCAAAGACTTTATCCATTATATTAAGCTTAAATTACAATAATGCAATTTAAGAAATATCTAGCTTAATTCGAGTTTTAAACCATCTTCGGCAGCGAGGGTATTTGGGAAGATTGCTTTAGCTTCATCCAAAAGAGGAGCAATATCTTTATAACGAGCCGAAAAATGTCCAATAATTAATTGATCAACCTCAGCTTTAGCGGCAATTGTTGCAGCTTGCGCAGCTGTTGAATGTGCTCTCATTTTTGCCTGTTTAGCCAAATCATTTCCAAAAGAAGCCTCATGATACAAAACACTAGCCTCTTTTATATACTCAACAATACTTTCGGTATATTTTGTATCAGAACAATAAGCATAAGAATGAGGATTACGAGCAGGAGTCGTAATTAATTTATGATAGAAAACTTCGCCTTTTTCATTGATATAATTCTCGCCTTCAATAATCCTTTTAATAGATTCAACATCGGGGCGTTGTTTATTAATGAATGATTTTTTTAGTTTGGGGCGTATCGTTTTTTCTTTAAATAGAAATCCCCAACAGGCTATTCCATGATCAAGAGGAAATGAAAATAGTTGAAACTTTACATCATCACAAATCAACTGCAATCCTCCATCTATTAACGGAATAAAAATCAATTCAAATTGAAGATGGGTTTTTGAAACCTTAAATTGATCCTGAATGATTCCCTGTAAATCCTTTGGAGCATAGATTTTCAAGGATTTCTTACGTCCTAATAAGTGCATGGTCGAAAGTAATCCAATCAATCCAAAAAAGTGATCGCCATGCAAATGACTAATCAAGATGTGATGAATTTGTTGCATCTTGATTTTATGCTGACGCAGGCGCAATTGAGTTCCTTCGCCACAATCAATCAAAAACAGTTTCCCATGAATAGTAATGACCTGCGCACTTGGTCCACGAAGCGAAGTTGGCAAAGCCGAACCACATCCAATTATTTGAATACTAAAACTCATAAAAATATTTCGATTGATAAAGATAAAAAAAAGCTGCCCGTATTTACGAGCAGCTTTTCACAAATTAAGAATTCAATTTTATTCTCCTTTTGCTTCTTTCGCTTTTTTTGCTTTTTTGTCAGAAGCAATTTTTTCAGAAGCTTCCATCTCAGATTTCAATTTTGCTAATCCATCAAGATCACCTAAAGTTGTTTTTTCCAAATTATCTTTCATTTGGCGTACCGCTTTTTTAGTTGTACGTTCTTCACCTTTAACTTTTTCTGTTTCTTTAGCTTTTTCAGCATGCTGAACATCCTGATAAATTCTAGTATGAGAAAGAATGATTTTTTTGTTTTCTTTCGAGAACTCAATCACTTTAAATTCCATATTATCATCAACTCTTGCAGTTGTGTTATCCTCTTTTGCTAAGTGGCGAGTAGGAATAAAACCTTCAACACCATAAGGTAAAGAAGCAACAGCACCTTTTTCAGTAATGCTAAGAATTGTTGCTTTATGCACAGAATTCAATGTAAATACAGTTTCGAATACATCCCAAGGATTTTCTTCCAATTGTTTGTGTCCTAAACTCAATCTTCTATTTTCTTCGTCCACTTCAAGAACGAGTACTTCAATAGATTCACCAATTTTTGTGAATTCAGCAGGGTGCTTGATTTTTTTAGACCAAGAAAGATCAGAAATATGAATTAATCCATCAACACCTTCTTCCAATTCTACAAAAATACCAAAATTGGTAAAGTTACGAACGGTAGCTGTGTGCTTAGAATCTTTTGGATAACGATCTTGGATATTTGACCATGGATCTTGAATCATCTGTTTCATACCTAACGACATTTTGCGATCTTCGCGGTCGAGAGTCAGAATTTGAGCTTCAATTTCATCACCTACTTTCAAGAAATCTTGTGCAGTACGTAAGTGTTGTGACCATGACATTTCAGAAACGTGAATTAAACCTTCAACGCCAGGAGCAATCTCGATGAATGTACCATAATCAGCAATAACAACAACTTTACCTTTAACTTTATCATCAACAGCTAATTTCTCGTCTAGGGCATCCCATGGATGAGGAGTTAATTGTTTTAGACCTAAAGCAATACGTTTTTTGTTGTCATCAAAGTCAAGGATAACCACTTTAATTTTTTGATCTAGTTCAACGATTTCTTCAGGATGATTGATACGTCCCCAAGAAAGATCGGTGATATGTACTAATCCGTCAACTCCACCAAGATCGATAAATACACCATAAGAAGTGATGTTTTTAACAGTTCCTTCAAGAACTTGACCTTTTTCGAGTTTAGAAATAATTTCTGCTTTTTGATGTTCTAGTTCGTCTTCGATAAGCGCTTTATGCGAAACAACAACATTTTTATATTCATGGTTGATTTTCACAACTTTGAATTCCATTGTTTTATCTACATATATATCGTAATCACGAATAGGTTTCACATCGATTTGAGATCCAGGTAAGAAAGCTTCGATTCCAAATACATCAACAATAAGTCCACCTTTTGTACGGCATTTAACGTAACCATTAATGATCTCATCTTTATCATGTGCATTGTTAACTCTTTCCCATGATTTTAATGTACGAGCTTTTTTGTGAGATAAAATAAGCTGACCGTTAGGATCTTCCTGACTTTCAACATATACTTCAACTTTATCGCCAATTTTTAAATCCGGATTGTAACGTAATTCACCTAATGGAATAACACCATCCGATTTGAAACCAATATTCACAACAACCTCACGGTTATTTTTAGTAACAACGGTTCCTTCAACAACTTCGTGTTCAACAATCGCACTTAAGGTTTTGTCATAAATACCTTCAAGTTTTGAACGTTCGTCAGCTGAATAAGCTTCTTGTTTTTTACCAATAGCATCCCAGTCAAAATCACCAGGAACAACTTTTTTAATTTCTTCTTTTACTTCTGCAACAGGAGTTTCTTCAACTTCAACAACAGGAGCTTCTTCTTTTACCTCTTCAGCTTTTGGTTCTTCAACAACAACTTCAGCAACCACTTCTTCTTTAGGAGCTTCTTCTGTTTGTTCTGGAGTTTCTACAATTACTTCTTCGGTAGGTTTTGTTTCAGTAGCTTCAGCTTTTACTTCTTCTACTTTCTCAACATCTTTTTGGATGTCTTCGTTTTTTTCAGTCATTTGGTACTCTTTGTGTTCCTTGTATAATATCCGATATATTTGTCGGGAACGGGTTTAACAATATGTTTGTTTCAAGCCTTTGATTTCAACCAAGTTTAAATCAAATTCGGAGTGCTCAAAATGAGCGTGCAAAATTAGAAAATTAATATTAAAAAACAAAGACAATTAGCCAATTAATCGATTAGTCAATTCGTTAATTCTAAATTAATTAAACAACAAAATAAAATTGAAAATTAGTATTAATTAATTTTAGTTCACAATTAGCACATAAGCACATTGACTAATTGGCTAATTGATTATCTTTGCAGCCAAATTTCAAAACAAAAACGATGGCTTTAAATTGCGGAATAATTGGACTTACAAATATTGGAAAAACCACTATTTTTAACTGCATATCAAACACAAAAGCAGAAGCGACAAGCTTTGCATTTAGTGCGACTAAATCCAATATAGGAAAAGTGGATGTACGTGATGAGCGTTTGGATGTTATCAATAATCTCATTCATTCTGAGAAAATAATTCCGGCTAGTCTTGAGATCATTGACTTACCAGGATTAGCTAAAGGAGCCAATCAAGGTGAAGGAGTTGGTAATAAATTTTTAGCTGACATTCAACAAATGGATGCTTTAATTCATGTTGTGCGCTGTTTTGATGACGATAATCTTGCTCATATTGAAGGTTCTGTAGACCCAGTAAGAGATAAAGAAATCGTTGAATTTGAATTACAGGTTCGTGATCTGGAGCTTATTGAGCGGAAAATCGCACGTATGGAAAAACTATCAAAGACAGGCGATAAAGATGCAAAGAAAGCAATTGAGGTTTTGCATATTTACAAAACCCATCTTGAAAATATGGAGGGAGTAAAAAGTGCTCCTGTAAAAGAAGGTGACGAAAAATATATTGAAGAATTATGCTTGCTTACTGCAAAACCGGTAATTTTTGTATGTAATGTTGATGAAAGTTCAGCTAATACGGGGAACAAATACACCCAAGCGTTTCAAGAGGCGATAAAAGATGGGCAAGATGAAATGCTGATTATCGCTGGAGGCCTAGAAGCAGAAATTGCTGATTTAGAAGATGAAGAAGACCGCATAGCATTTCTTGAAGATGCGGGTCTAAGTGTTCCGGGAGTAAATAAACTTATTAAGTCCGCTTATTACATTCTAAATCTAGAAGTATTTTTCACCGTTGGACCAAAAGAAATTCGTGCTTGGACCATTAAAAAAGGAGTGACTGCTCCTCAAGCAGCTGGCGTTATTCACTCGGATTTAGAACGTGGGTTTATTCGTGCAGAAGTTATGAAATACAATGATTTTGTGACTCTGGGCTCTGAACAAAAATGTAAAGATGCCGGAAAATTTAAGGTAGAAGGCAAAAACTATATCGTTGAGGATGGTGATATTTTGAATATCCGTTTTAATGTATAAGACAGATATTAAAATACATTCATCAAAAAAATCCAACTTATAATATTCGAGTTTTTTACCTAATTTTAGTTGTTATAACGACTTAAATACAATGGTGAAAACTATCCATAATATCATTCGTCTGCCCATCATCTATTTAACTGTGATCATAGATGTTTTAAGGCAGAAAAGATTTCTTAAAAAATATATTTCGCCTTATGTCAATGAAGCCAGCACTAAGAATGATGGTTCATTTACGTCAAAAGATTTTGACAAAATAAATAATTACTATGGTTTAGGGGTTCCATCTATTCTCGGCGAAGCTTTTTGCAAACTCAGAGGAATCCCTATGAGTGATAAAGAACGATGGGTAAGTACATGCCAGGGAGTAACGACAGGACTATTCGACGATTTCTTTGATGACCTAAAACTGCCCAAAGAATTAATTGTTCAAATGATCGAACATCCAGAAGATATAAGACCACAATCATCAAACGAAAAACTATTTTTAGATTTTTATCTTATCACTCTCATGAAAGCAAAACATCCCGAATTGATCAAAAAGCACTCAATACTCGTGAAGAAAGCTCAAATTGAAAGTATTGAACAGGAAAATTCAGCAATAAGCCTTACACGCATCAAAGAGATTACACGTTCTAAAGGAGGAAATTCTGTACTATTTTACCGTGTAGCTTTTGACCATCCACTTGCTAAAGGAGAAGAAGAGGCTTTGTTTCAACTGGGATCAATAATGCAATTAGAAAATGACATATTCGATATCTACAAGGATTTAAAAAAAGGAATTTCTACCTTGCCTACAAGTCTATCAAAAGCATCTGAGCTAAGGGATTTTTATACTCAAGAAATGATAAAACTAATTATGCTTAGTTATAAAATGAACTATCCGAAAAGGCAAATCAGACGGTTTCTTGATCAAGTAATATTTGTCATTAATATTGGATTCACTTGTTTGGATCTATTCCAAGAGCTTGAAAAACATGAAGGAATATTTAACTCAAGCCTTTTTAATCGCAAGCAATTAATCTGTGATATGGGAAGGGC
>JBFFMB010000073.1:0-6996 GCA_041554455.1 Bacteroidales bacterium | reverse complement strand
TTTTGTAAGTGCAGGTGTTACTTACAAATTAGATATTGGAAATGGTCTTAAGAAAATGGTCAAAAATTTTGAGATGATTACCATTGAGGCAACTCCAAAAGTACTTGAAGAAAAAGGGGATATGATCGATGTAGAAGTCACAGGAACTGTTCCTGCTAAATATTTCAACAAAAACGCTGCAATTTTAATGCAACCTGTTTTGGTTTATGAAGGAGGACAAACTCTTTTAACGCCATTTACTCTCAAAGGTGAAAACGTAATAGGAGATGGTGAACTAATCAAAACTGAAACTGGTGGAACGTTCTCTTATAAAAATACTTTTAAGTATTCTCCTGAGATGAACAAATCAAAACTAATGATTGTTCCATTGGCTTATGTTGCTAAAAAAGGAACTTTAGATTCTAAAGAAGCTATCCTAATGGGAGCAAAAAATGCTCAGATGACAGATCGTGAAATAGCTGATGGTGTACTTTATACTTCTGAAAGAATTGATAGTCAAATAGCAGGTATGGGAGCTGAGCACGGATATCAAAGCGAGGTGATCGTTACCAAATCTGCTAATGTTTATTTTGCTAAAAATCTTTATAACCTTAATTGGGATCTCAAATTAAATAAAGCTGAGGCTAGCAAAAAAGCATTTGCTGATCTTAAAGAATTTGTTGCTCGTGGATGGGAAATTAAATCAATTGATATTGATGGCTGGGCTTCTCCTGAAGGTGAGGAATCATTTAACGAAAACCTTTCCGAGAACAGAGCTAAAACTGCTCATAAAAACGGTTTAAAAAATCTCAAGCATATGCTTGCTGACAAAAATCTTAACCTAGGATTTGATAAAGTTGAAGATGTAAAATTCAATGTTAATTTCCACGGACAAGATTGGAATGGTTTCACTGAAGGAATTAAGAATTCAAATATCGCTGACAAAGATGCGATTACTAATGTAATTTCTAGAGCAGGTGGTACTTTACAAAAGGAAGACGAAATCAGAAATATGATTGTTATTTATCCTGAAATCGAAACAAATATACTTTCTCCTCTTAGAAGAGCTGAAATTTCAGTCAATGCATTCGAGCCTAAGAAAACAGATGAAGATATCTTAGCTCTTGCAATGAGTGATCCTAAAGCATTAGATATTTACGAATTGCTTTATGCTGCTGATATGGCTAAATGTGCTGATAAAATGGGCATCTATAATAGCATTATGCAACAATATCCAAAATGTTGGAAATCTAAAAATAATGCAGCTATCATCTTAATGAAAGATGGTGAATTTGATAAAGCAGAAGCTTTATTAAACAATGCACATGAAATGTACCCAACTGTAGCTTTAATTATCAATAACCTTGGTGTTTTATATACTGCTCAAGGTGATTATAAAAAAGGAGAAAAGTATTTCCTTAAAGCTCAAGATCTAGGTGTAAACGTTAACTACAACTTAGGAGTTGTTGAGATTGATAAAGGAAATTACGAAAAAGCACTTAGTTTATTCGGAAACAAAACTTGTGATTACAATGTTGCATTAGCACAAGTACTAACCGGAAAATATGCTAAAGCTGAAAATAACTTGAAGTGTGCTGAAGGTTGTAAAGGTCAAATTTCTTACTTAATGGCTGTTATTGGTGCTCGTACTAATAATGCTTCTATGGTCTACGAAAACCTTATAAATGCAATTAAAGTTTATGATGGTTATAAAGCTCAAGCTAAAGATGATCGTGAATTCTTGAATTTCGAGAACACACCTGATTTCAAAGCGATAGTTCAATAATATAGAACTCAATAAAAAAAAGCTCCTCTTGCAAATGCAAGAGGAGCTTTTTTTTATTATTCTAAGGTAAATCGATGAATACCTTTTTCGTATTCCTGATGTATGATTTCTAATATTTTCTGATAATCAGCTTCTTTTTCTACAAAATCAATATTATTGGTATCAATAATCAAGACGCGCATATCCTGCTGTTGTTTGATATAATCAAAATAACCGCTTTGAATTTTTTGCAAATATGTCTTTTCGATATCCTGCTCATATGAACGGCCCCGTTTAATAATATTCTTTTTTAAATTATCAACATTCAAATACAAATACACCAATAAATCAGGACGAGGCAAGGATGAATGGATGATATTAAAAAAACGGGAATACAAGGCCAATTCATCTGGCTGAAGGGTTTTCCCAGCAAAGATCAAGGATTTATTAATGAAGTAATCAGAGATTGTAAACGATTTAAAAAGATCCTGAGTTGTTAGCTGATCTTTCAATTGCTGAAATCGCGAAGCCAGAAATGACATCTCCAACGGAAATGCATATTTATCAGGTTCTTTATAGAATTTGGGAAGAAATGAATTTTCCTCAAATTGTTCCAGTATTAATTTTGCATTATATTGTTTCGAAATACGAGTAGCCAGCGAGGTTTTCCCAGCTCCAATAGTTCCTTCGATAGCAATATAATTATATTTCATTCCTCACAAAAATAGCAGATAATTCGACTGGATTATCAGTTATACGAACTTTTTTACCCACAAATTATCGTCACACTCCATTAATAACTTTTTTAGTGATTTTTTAAAAACTGGATGCACTTTTAAAGGAAGGATTTCGGCAAGCGGAAGAAGCGTAAATCTACGACTATGAAGTTCTGGGTGAGGTATTTTCAATCTTTCTGTATCAAGAATTAAATCATTATAAAACAAAATATCGATATCCATGGTTCGAGCTTCATAGCCTTTTTTAGTTCTAATTCGCCCCAATTTTGTTTCAATGCTTTGGATTTGTTTCAATAAGAACTCAGCTGGGCTAGTTGTTTCAATAAGTAATACTTGGTTCAGAAAAGAAGTTTTGCAGTCAAAGCCCCAGGGCTCCGACTCATAGATGGAAGATCGATTAGAAATCTTGCCCACTTCTTCCTCCAAAGCTTTAATGGCCAAGTTCAAATAGTTAATCCGATCTCCCATATTGCAACCCAACAACAGCACAGCTTGATTCATCTGAAAATTATTTTGAAATATTAACAAAAATAAGGCTTTTGATTCTAAATAGAATACATCCGAAGTAATAGCTTATTAATTTTCACTCCATAGTCGGGATCAGTAGCCCATTTACCAGTAAGATCGTGAATAGTTGTAGCACTTCCCCTTTGAACATATTTAAATCGTTTGTCAACTAATGTTGAATTCAATCTATCCTTACAAGCATACGCTTTTAAATGTTGGATGTGAGCAATAATGCCAATTTCTTTAGTTTGAAAAGCATCCCCTACAATATGCTTGCTAACAGCTCCCAGTCCGCAGAAATTATTTTGATGAGATAAAACACTTCCTCCAAACTTCAAATAAGCTGTTTCCAAACACATTTGGGCAAAAGCAATATCATGATTAATTCCCTCTGTTTTACAGTATTTTATATAATAAGAGGCGAACTGTTTTGCTTCTGAAAATTTAATTTTGGGGTTATGAGAATTGAGAAATTCGGCCAAATGCAATTCATTTAATAATCCTTGGCTATAAATTTTGTTAGTAGGTGACTTCTTTTTTTGTTTAGAGGGTATTTCAAATTGAAAACGATAGGTAAAGGGATTGTTGAATAAATTTTTATTGTATTCGCCAAAGATACTGACGACAAACGCCTTCGAATGATCAACCTCAATCTTATGACTTTCACTTGAGTAGATATTAATTTGCAGAAAGGGATAAGCAATAAATATTGCGATAAAACAAATACTTTTTTTTAGCATTGATGGATTGATTTTCCTTTTCATTCTAGATACAAATATCTATTTCAAACTGACTAGATAATGAGTCGGGCAATTTTGTTTTGCACAAATACTTGTTAATAGCATTTAACTTATCAATTTTTAGCTAATTTTATATTTCAATAAAACACCCTTAATTTTTAATTATAATTCAATGAAAGATTTTTTCAAATATTTGTTGGCATCAATGTTGGGCATCACTCTTACCCTAATTATTTTATTTTTTATTTTCGTGGGATTAGCCAAGTCCATGATGTCTATGGCAGAGAATGAAAAAGTGAATATAGCCCCGAATTCTATCTTATATATTAACTTCAATCAAGCTATAAGCGACCGAACTCCCACACCCAGTTTATTTGATGCTTTTAATCCTGAGACAAAAGCTGCCATTGGATTGAATGACATTCTTAATAATTTAGAAAAAGCGAAAGTTGATCCAAACATAAAAGGAATCTATTTGGAGTTAGGTTTTGTACAAGCAGGTATTTCAAAGCTTGAAGAAATTCGTGATGCGCTGATTGATTTCAAACAATCTGGAAAATTTATCATTACTTATAGCGAGTATATGAGTCAAGGAGCATACTACCTTTCGTCTGTTTCAGATAAGATTTATTTAAATCCAAAAGGCATGCTATTATTTAAAGGACTAAATGCTCAGGTGATTTTTTACAAAGGTCTTTTAGAAAAACTATCGATAGAAGCTCAAATTCTTAGGCATGGACAATTCAAAAGTGCAGTTGAGCCCTATATGCTTGATAAAATGAGCAAAGCAAGTCGCCAACAAACGCAAACATATATCAATAGCATATGGAATAGTATGCTCCAATCCATTGCTGAAAGCAGAAATTTAAAGGTGTCTGACCTAAACAAAATGGCTGACAATCTGGAGATTTTTAATCCTGAACTCATCCTTAAAAATGGATTGGTTGACGGTTTAAAATACAAAGACGAAGTCCTTTTTGAAATTAAAGACTTGCTTGGTATTGAGGCAGATAATGACATTTCATCCATTACTTTGAGCAAATATAAGTATTCTCCTAGCATGACTACTAGCAGAAGTCGTGATCGTATTACGATCATTTATGCAAACGGAATCATGATGGCTGGCGAAGGTAATGATGAATATATTGGTTCTTCAGGGATTTCAAAAGCTATTCGTAAAGCACGCACCGACGACAGAGTTAAAGCCATTGTTTTTAGAATTAATTCTGGAGGTGGCGACATGATCGCTTCTGAGGTAATTCGACGCGAAATTGAACTAGCCACTAAAGTAAAACCCGTTATTGCATCTTACGGAGATGTTTCAGCTTCTGGAGGATATTGGGCAACTTGTCAGGCAACAAAAATTATTGCAAAAAAAACCTGTTTAACAGGTTCTATCGGTGTATTTGGTATGATGCCTAACATTCAAGGTTTATTAAACGAAAAGTTGGGAATAACTGTCGACAATGTAAATACAAACGAAAATTCCGACTTTGTAAACATTAGCCGCCCTCTATCTCGCTTTGAAAAAGCTGTTTTGCAAGCCAATATTGAAAAAGGCTATGATAGTTTTACAGAACTTGTGGCTGAAGGCAGAGGTTTACGAAAATCATTTGTGGACAGCATTGGGCAAGGTCGAGTATGGAGCGGAAAAGACGCTTTAGAACTTGGTCTGATTGATGAATACGGCGGATTAAAACGTGCCATTGAGCTTGCTGCAGAAGCTGCCGAAATAGAAAGTTATCGAATCCGAGAATTGCCGACTCAAAAAGATCCTATTCAAGATTTAATTGAAAATTATATGGGTGCTTCAGCTCAAACAAAAATCTTGGAACATGAATTTGGTGCAGCCTACAAATATGTGAAATTCATCAAAGAAATTGCCTCTATAAAAGGAATTCAAGCAAGAATACCATTCGAAATTATTATCGAATAATAAAACGCTAAAGCTAGTCAGATGAGAAAAATTTGGATTATTCTAATACTACAACTATATGTGTTTACTGCTTTTAGCCAAAGCAAACCGGCCTACACCATATACAACTCCAAAGGGAAGAAAGTATCCTATAAAAAGATGATTAAAGCTCTCTCAGACAAGGAAGTTATTTTGTTTGGAGAAATACATAACAACCCAATATCTCATTGGTTACAATACGAAGTCACTTCCGATCTTCATAAATCTAGGAAACTTATTTTAGGGGCTGAGATGCTTGAAGCTGATAATCAAAAACCCCTTGATGAGTATTTAAATGGAAACATCAATTACAAAGAACTAGATTCCTTGGCAAGACTATGGCCAAATTATAAAACAGATTATGCCCCTCTTGTAAATTTCGCAAAGGACAATAAACTACAGTTTATTGCTACAAATATTCCAAGGAAATACGCAAATCTAGTTTACAAAAAGGGATTTGAAGCACTTGATACTCTCTCGACTGAAGAAATAAAATGGATTGCTCCTTTACCCATTCTATTTGACAGTGAGTTACCTACCTACAAAAACATCCTTAAAATGATGGGCGATCACGGGAGTCCAAAATTAGTAATGGCTCAAGCGATGAAAGATGCTACTATGGCCTATTTCATTCTTAAAAACTATACGGACAATCATTTATTCATTCACTATAATGGGGCTTATCATTCAGATAGCTATGAAGGAATACAATGGTATTTAAAGAAAGGAAAAGAACAGATCAAATGTGCTACTATTTCAACTGTATCGCAGGATAATGTCAAAAAACTTCTTCCAAAAAATCGAAATAAAGCAGATTTTATCATTTGTGTGGATGATAAAATGACTATGACGCATTAATTAAAAATTGTTTTTTCTAGGGCATCACAAGCTTAACTGTTTTTAACTCTTCATTAACTTTATGTTAACTATTTATATTGTTACATTTTTTTATTTTTAGAGTCTAAATGTTAGTGTAATATTCTTATATATAAAGCCCAAAATCAATCAAATAAAATCACGCTATGATATTTAACCAAATTAAATTTGCCATCCGAAACATTACCAAGGATTTAGGATATAGTTTAATCAATATTTTAGGACTAACCATTGGTATTAGCAGCACCCTTTTTCTGCTTATATATGTATTTGACGAATTGAGTTATGACAAATACCATGAAAATCAAGCACAAATTTATCGTGTTGCTTCTCATATTACAGAATCCGATGACAGTTTTACATGGGTGGTTGCCCAAATCCCTTTTGCCCCTCAAGTTAAACAAGATTATCCTGAAGTAGAAGATGCTATTCGCTTCC
>JBFFMB010000072.1:0-7036 GCA_041554455.1 Bacteroidales bacterium | reverse complement strand
TAAAATGAGCCGATTGAAAGATTGGGTCTCTATTCCTAAAGCAAACGGTTACGAGGCTCTGCATACAACCGTAATGAGTCATGCAGGTCAATGGGTAGAAGTTCAGATTCAAACGCAGCGAATGAAAGATATTGCTGATAAGGGCTATGCTGCTCATTGGAAATATCGAAATGAGGATAGTGAAAGTGGTTTGGATATGTGGTTGAATCGGATTCGGGAAATCCTTCAGGGAGATGAAGAAAATGCATTGGACTTCCTCAGTGATTTCAAAATGAATCTTTTTTCAGATGAAATTTTTGTTTTTACACCACAAGGCGAATTGAAATCACTTCCTAAAGGAGCGACGGTTTTGGATTTTGCTTATTACATTCACAGTCAGATTGGAAATAATTGCATTGGTGCTAAAGTGAATCATAAATTGGTCCCTCTCAATTATCGCTTAAAAAATGGGGATCAAGCTGAAATTTTAACTTCGAAAAGTCAAATGCCAAAAGAGGATTGGCTGAAATTGGTGGTTACAGCCCGAGCAAAATCGGGAATAAAACAAGCGGTACGTGATTATCGGAAATCGTTCAAAGAGGAAGGTCTTCGAAAATTGAAGGAGTTTTTTGAACAGCTGGGAATAGAGTTTTCTGGTCATAATCAGCATGTTCTTCAAGAAAAAATTGCACAACCCAGTTCTATCGACTTATATTTTCTTCTTGCTAAATCTTCCATAGGACTTAATGATGTTAAGGAGGCTTTTATTGAAAGTGGCAAAGGTGGTTGGCTTCGAAATATTAGTATTCCATTTATTAAATCCAAAAAACAAGAATTGGCAAGTGTTTCAGAAGAGATCAGAGAAAATATTCGTAAAAAACCAGAAAGTCTTCTTCTTGAGGGGAGTATTAGTGATTTGAATTATAAGATTTCCGATTGTTGCAATCCTATTCCTGGTGATGATGTTATTGGATTGATTTTGAAAAATGATGTTATTGACATTCATCGTACAAATTGTCCAACGGCTATTCAGAATATGTCAAAATTTGGAAACCGAATTGTAAAAGCGAAATGGCGTAAAAAGGAAATGGTATCCTTTTTGGCGGCGATTAAAATTACAAGTATTGATAATGTTGGTTTTATTAATAAAATAACGTCTATTATTTCAACCGAACTTCATATGGATATTCGTTCCTTTCATTTGGAAACATCTGAAGGGGTTACAAATACAACCGTTATGCTTTATGTGAATGACTTAAATAGTTTGAATGAGTTGATCGAGAAATTAAAGAAAATTAAACAGATAAAAAAAATTAATCGACTTGATCGATTTACGGAATCGTAAAATCTGGCAACACATTGATAATTAAGATTTAGTAAAATAATTTTAATTATTTTTATTTATACCAAATCCTAATAAATAAATTTTACGTATTTTTATGCAGGATTAAAATTCAGGGTTATGAAAGATAAAAATAAAGACACTTTTGAGACTGTTAAACAGATTTTTACAGAATATCTGGAAAATCGAGGACATCGGAAAACTCCGGAGCGCTATACAATTTTGAAAGAGATTTATGCAACAGATGGCCATTTTGATATTGAAACGCTTTACATTCGGATGAAGAATAATAAATACCGTGTAAGTAGAGCTACGCTATATAATACTATTGAATTACTACTCGATTGCAGCTTGGTTACTAAACATCAATTTGGGAATAATTGTGCTCAATTTGAGCGTTCATTTAAATTCAAACAACATGATCATTTTATTGATACTAAAAATGGAAAAGTTCTTGAGTTTTGTGATCCAAGATTGCATGAAATACAATCATCGGTAGAAAAACTGTTAAATGTCAAAATTTCGCATCATTCACTTACTTTCTACGGATCTTCAAATGAAGAAACTAAAAAGGAGTAGAATCGCTAATTAACCTAAAAAATATGAAAGTTGATGTCTTATTAGGTCTTCAATGGGGTGATGAAGGCAAAGGAAAAATTGTGGACGTACTTACCCCAAAGTATGATATTATAGCCCGTTTTCAAGGAGGACCTAATGCCGGCCATACCATCGAATTTGAAGGAAATAAATTTGTTTTGCATACGATCCCATCGGGTGTTTTTAATAAAAATACGATCAATATTATTGGAAATGGAGTTATTATTGACCCTTTTATTTTACAGAAAGAGTTAAATAATTTGAAAGCCAAAAATGTTGATCCAAGTCGAAATTTGTTAGTTTCCAACAAAGCACATTTAATTTTACCATCGCATCGATTACTTGATGCAGCCTACGAAAAAGCAAAAGGAAAAAGTAAAATTGGTTCTACCTTAAAAGGAATTGGGCCAACTTATACAGATAAAATTGCACGTGATGGTCTTAGGGTTGGTGATTTAACAGCAGGCTCTTTTCTTGAGAAGTACGAAAATTTGAAAGCTAAGCATATTGAAATCTTAAAATTCCATCAATTTGATTATGAAAATCATGTGTTGGATGGGGTTGTTTTTGGTGAATATGAAAAACAATGGTTTGAAGCTGTAAAAACCCTTAATAATCTTGAACATATCGATAGTGAATATTATATCAATCACGCTTTAGATAATGGTAAGAGTATTTTAGCGGAAGGTGCTCAAGGGACTTTGCTTGATATTGAATTTGGTTCTTACCCTTTTGTAACATCTTCAAATACGATTACAGCAGGTGTTTGTTCCGGACTTGGAATTTCTCCAAAGCGAGTGGGTAAAGTATATGGGATCTTTAAAGCTTATTGTACACGTGTTGGGAGTGGCCCTTTTCCAACGGAGTTGGAAAATGAAGAGGGCGATAAATTACGTCAAGTAGGTCGTGAATTTGGCAGCACAACTGGTCGTCCTCGGAGATGTGGGTGGCTTGATTTACCAGCTCTTAATTATGCTATAATGCTGGATGGTGTTGATGAGTTATTAATGATGAAAGCTGATGTATTAAGTCCCTTCGAAAAGATAAAGGTTTGTACCTCCTATAAATGTGGGGACACGATTTCTGAGAAAATTCCTTATGATGGTCTTGCACAAAGTATAGAGCCACAATTGGATATTCTTGAGGGATGGAATGTTGAGGTTGATCAATTAGCTGATATTAAAGATGCACCCACAGCCTTGATGGATTATGTAAAATACATTGAAGAAAAAACAGGCGTTCCCATTTCAGTTGTTTCTGTGGGTCCAGATCGTACTCAAACTTTATTTAGATAAAAGTTTAATTTATAAAACTAAAAAAGCCCATCTTGAATTTTCAGGATGGGCTTTTCTATTATAGGCTATAAATTATAGCTTTCGTTTAATTTCAATTTGTTCGTATCCTTCAATAATATCACCTACTTCAATATCGTTAAATTTCTCGATATCCAATCCGCATTCATAACCGCTGTTAACTTCTTTCACATCATCTTTAAAACGTTTTAGTGATCCAAGTTTACCCGTATGAACTACAATTCCATCACGGATTACACGAATAGCAGTGTTTCTGGTGATTTTTCCATCAAGTACCATACAACCTGCAATTGTACCCACTTTTGTAATTTTGAAGACTTCACGGATTTCAATATTACACACAATTTTCTCTTCAATATCTGGAGATAACATCCCTTCGATTGCCGATTTAAGCTCTTCAATGGCTTGGTAAATAATTGAATATAATCGAATGTCAATTTGTTCAGCTTCCGCTAATTTACGAGCTCCAACAGAGGGTCGTACCTGGAATCCAATAATAACGGCATCCGATGCAGAGGCTAATAAAACATCCGACTCTGTAACTGCTCCCACTGATTTGTGAATGACATTTACTTGAACTTCATCCGTACTTAATTTAATCAATGAATCGGATAATGCTTCTACAGAACCATCCACATCACCTTTTACAATAACATTTAATTCTTTGAAATCACCAATAGCAATTCTTCGGCCGATTTCATCAAGTGTAATATGTTTCTGTGTACGAATGCCTTGTTCGCGTTGTAATTGCATACGTTTGTTTGCAATTACTTTCGCTTCACGTTCGTCGCGAATAACATTAAATCCATCGCCTGCTTGAGGAGCTCCGTTTAAACCGAGTAGCAAAAGTGGAGCCGAAGGTCCAGCTTCTTTGATTAATTGGTTCCGTTCATTGTACATGGCTTTCACCTTACCTGAGGTTCCACCGGCAAGGATATAGTCACCAATTTTGATCGTTCCATTTTGAACAAGGATTTTGGCTACATAACCACGACCTTTATCCAAAGAGGATTCGATGACAGTACCTGATGCTAATTTATTAGGATTTCCTTTTAATTCAAGCATTTCTGCTTCAAGTAAAACTTTATCAAGCAATTCTTTTATGTTTGTTCCTTTTTTAGCTGATATTTCCTGACATTGGTATTTTCCACCCCAGTCTTCAACCAAAATATTCATTTGAGATAATTCTTCTTTAATCTTATCAACGTTAGCTGTTGTTTTATCAATTTTATTGATAGCGAAAACGATTGGCACATTAGCTGCCAGAGCGTGGTTGATAGCTTCTTTCGTTTGCGGCATCACATTATCATCAGCTGCAATAATTACAATTGCAACATCGGTAACTTGAGCACCACGGGCACGCATGGCTGTAAAGGCTTCGTGACCAGGAGTATCCAAGAATGTTATTTTCTGACCGCTATCTAAAGTAACTTCGTAAGCCCCAATATGCTGTGTAATTCCTCCAGCTTCACCGGCAATAACATTTGCTTTACGGATATAATCGAGTAATAAGGTTTTACCGTGATCAACGTGTCCCATCACTGTTACAATCGGAGCCCGTTCAGTTAAGTTTTCAGGTTTGTCTTCTTCTTCCGATTCGAATATTGCTTCCTGTACATCAACACTTACAAACTCTACTTGGAACCCAAATTCTTCAGCGACTAATGAAAGTGTTTCAGCATCCAAACGTTGGTTGATTGAAACAAACATACCAAGAGTCATACAAGTTGAAATAATCTGGTTAACTTGTACGTTCATCATGTTTGCAAGTTCATTTGCAGTAACAAATTCAGTTACCTTGATGGTGCTTTTTCCGGCTTCTACCTTATCAGCCTGATCTTGTGTGTGTTGACTGACAGTGTCTCTTTTTTGGCGACGGTGTTTAGATGCTTTTGATTTTCCTGTTGAACTTAAACGAGCAAGTGTATCCTTAATTTGTTTTTGGATATCTTCCTGTGTTAATTCGGGTCTAGGTTGACTTCTAAATCCTTTACCTTTTTGTTGATTCTGCGGATTTTTTCTAGTATGCGCATTACTTGCTGGAGTATGAGTCGTTGTCGTACTTGTTCCATTAGTATTCGTTGTAGTAGAGCCTCCTGGTTTTTTAATCCGTCTTCTTTTTTTCTTGTGTTCAATTTTTTCTTCCTTCGAAGAAGCAACTGGTTTTTTCTTCTCTATTTTCTTTTTCTCAGGTAATATGATTTTATCAAGAATTACCGGACCTGTAAGTTTATCAATTCTTGTCGGAATGAAATTGTCTTCTCGTGTTTTAACAACTTTGGGTTCTTCTTTCGTGACAGGAGCTTCTTCTTGAATTGTTTCCTTAATAATTGGTTTTTCTACCGTTTTCTTTTCAACAACTACAGGAGGCTTTTCGTCTTCTGTTTTCTCAACAAGGGTTTCTTTTTTTGGTTTTTCTTTAGCTTCTTTTCTAGCTTTGGTTTTATCTGCTGCTTCCTTGGCTTTTTCTGCTTTGGATTTACGGGCAGGTTTTGTCTTAGAATTAATTGAATCCAGATCAATTACACCTAAAACTTTTATATCATTATCATTTCCCGTAGTGGTTACTACTTCTTCCTCGATTTCTTGTTTCTTAGATTCAATGACTTCTTTAGGCTTTTCTTCTTCTGTTTTCTCAACAACTTCTGTTTTAACTTTAGGTTTAGCTTCGGTTGTTTTTTCAATGAGAGGTTCTACAACTTTCTCAGTAGTTTCAACAATTTTTTCAATAATAGCTGCTTTTTTCTCGATAGGAGGGATGGGGGTATCCTTTTTCAGCTCTACTTTTTGGATTTTAGATTCTATTATAAAATCTTCATTTGCATCCTTTATGTAAAGACTGTCAGAAAGATCTTCATCTTCATCGTCACTATCATCAACAACAACAGCTTTTTTCTTATCGTCTATAGAAACAGGCTCATGATGAGAATACTCCAATCCAATTTTCTGGGAAACTTCTTTCACCTGTTTTTCAGATTGAAATTCCTTAACCAAAATCCCATACATTTCAGGAGAGAGTTTTGTATTTGGGTTGCCTTCAATGTCGTGACCGTTTTTTGATAAAAACTCAACGATGGTTGAAATACCAATGTTAAACTCTCTGGCTGCTTTACTAAGTCTTGTTATTTTGTTACCTTCTTCCATACTCTTTATTCACAGGGATATAAACCCTACTATTGAATTAAAAAATTGACAGTAAATTTACTCTTTTTATTCAAACTCCGCTTTAAGTATCCTGAAGACTTCATTGATAGTCTCTTCTTCAAGATCGGTACGTTTAACTAAATCATCAATGCTATGTTCCAAAACACTCTTGGCAGTGTCACAGCCAATTGATTTTAACTCATCAATAATCCACTGATCGATTTCATCTGTGAATTCTTGAATGTCAACATCTTCGTGTTCAGATTCTGTGTCGCGATAAACATCTATTTCGTAACCGGTTAATCGTCCAGCTAGTTTAATATTAAATCCACCTTTACCAATCGCCAATGAAACCTGATCGGGTTTCATATAAACTTCAGCTCTATTTTTAACATCATCAATTTTGATGGTTGTTATCTTTGCAGGGCTTAATGCT
The DNA here is from genome assembly GCA_041554455.1 of Bacteroidales bacterium. GTDB lineage: Bacteria > Bacteroidota > Bacteroidia > Bacteroidales. The sequence continues at coordinate 225 of JBFFMB010000072.1, read as the reverse complement.
CTGGCAATATAAAGACTTGGATTGGATGTGAAGTTTATCACATCTATATTTTCATTTTTAAGTTCTCTTACGATACCATGGATACGAGATCCTTTCATTCCTACGCAAGCTCCAACAGGATCAATACGATCGTCATACGATTCAACGGCAATTTTTGCTCTTTCACCAGGAACTCTTACAATATTTTTAATTGTGATGAGTCCATCATAAACTTCAGGTACTTCT
>JBFFMB010000071.1:0-7041 GCA_041554455.1 Bacteroidales bacterium | reverse complement strand
TCTCCTGCATCCAAGCGGCATTATGATAATACAACTCATTTGATAAAAACACACTCTTTGCTTTAATATTTAAATTGCTAGTTGTTTTCTCCCATTTAAGAGCTAGGTTTAACTGTTCGTCTTCCTGATAGGCCACACTTGCATCGCTTGATGAAATGGTAGTTTGCACATCCTTATCGTATTTCTGATACCAGATTGTTGCTTTCAATGCTGAATTATCACCTGTTTTAAACATTGTTTCATTCATAAACGAATGTTGCTTTAATCCAGCATTCGTTTGCTCAACTTTAGTTCCATCAGGTAATGTATATTCAAAATCATTATCCGCTTGAGCAAAATAATATTTGAAAGAATTGGCCCATTTCCCATTTCCAAATTTTGCACCAACAAAAGCATTCTTTGTATTAAAACTACCTAGAGTAGCTTGAAAACTTAGATTGTTTTTTGTTGAAAGCAAATCTCCACCATCCAAATGGATAGCACCTGAAGATGCTCCACTTCCAAACAAAGTGCCTGAACCTCCATATTGCACACTGATATTTTCAAAAAATACCGATGGCAACTGAGCGAGATTTACACTTCCGTTTGAAGGATTTTGAATGTTCACACCATTCCAAATGACGGCTGTTTGAGCTGAAGAACCTCCGCGAATGGCAGGGTTAGAAACTCCACCCGGTCCATTTTGATTGATTGTTACCAAACTTAAATTTGCCAACATCTCGGCCATAGAAAAGTTTGAAAATAATTTTTTGTTCAAGCTGTCAATTTCTTGAATACTTGAGCCAATAGCAAATGTTTTTAATCGTGTTTTTTTTACAATAACCTCATCCAATTCATGGCTTTTTTCAGTCATAGTCGTTTGTCCAAATGCGACTCCACTCAATAGAATCAAGCAAAATAGACTCATTTTTTTTACATACATAGTAACAAATGTTTAATGAATAAATTGATTAAATCATTCGAAACCATCGGATTATTAGTGAAGATTTGATCGGAAAGAGATCTGACCCATCCTTCGCCTTTCTCCCGAAAGCTACGAAACACATCATTGGCAGGTCTTCTGGCTCGTCCAATTTTAAGCAGCCTTCCCATCCGCCAATAGGCGAACAGTGGCATGGGATGCTTAAAACTTTGCTGGACTTACAGCTGCGGGGACAGCTCCTGACTTTTCCGACGTCTCAGAATCACAGGATTCCCATTTTAATCATTTTGAACCAATAATGTTGCAAATGTAAGGCAATATTTTTACAGCCTTACATTCAATTTTACATATTTTAAAGAACGAATTTCTTATTAACTAGTTTTGTTTTTTGTTTCATCCATCACCTTACCTGACACTAAAAAAACGGTAGGTTTTTGAGAAACAGGATTCTTATCAGTTACAACGACTGTATTATAAACATCCTCTATATGTTGATAATTTAACACATCTTCAGGTGTTCCTTTGGTATGAACTTTTCCTTCTTTCAGCATGATCAAATAATCACAATACTCACCTGCTAAATTCAAATCGTGAATATTCATTAAAACAGTAAGTTTTAAATTTTTGTTTAACTCCTGAATAAGATTTAATACCTGTACTTGATGCGAAATGTCCAAGTGAGCCGTTGGTTCATCTAATAATAAAAGCTTGGGTTCTTGGGTCAATGCTCTAGCAATAGCTGCTAATTGCTGCTCTCCCCCACTCATTTCATTCATCATTTTATCTCTCAGATGCCAAACATTTGTCAAGCGCATATACTTCTCTGCTATAGCATAATCCTTTTCAGATTCAAAAAAAGTGAATCGTCCTTGATAGGGTAAACGACCCATCAATACATAATCGTCTAATTTGATATGAGCCGTTTCGATAGTCTGAGATACAACTGCAATATTTTTAGCTCGCTCGTTAAATGATAAATGCTGAAGATCTTTTTCATTTATTTTTATGTGCCCCATTCGCGTGGATAGTTCAGAAGAAATCCCTCTGAACAATGTTGTTTTTCCAGATCCATTCGGACCGATAATCCCTGCAAAACAGCCTTCGGTTAAAGTAAAATCAATGCCAGTCAGGACAAATTTAGATCCGTATCCACAACTATAGTTTTGTATGTCAAGCATTTGTTTTATCAAAACTTTTATTTTATGATTGGTTAAATTTAAAAGAAGCTCGACTTAAGATCAACACAAAAACAAGTCCACCAACGATACCAGTTATCACACCTATTGGTAACTCATTGGGTAAAATGATCACACGCGAAATTGAATCACAAAGGATAAGAAAAATGCTTCCCCCCAGAAATGAAGAGATCAAAAGTATCCGATTATCTGTTCCTACTATCATTCGCATTAAATGAGGAATGACCAAACCAACAAAGCCAATAACTCCTGCTACGGCCACACTCACACCCGCCAATAAACTAGCAACTAAAAACATCAATTTGATGGATGTATTGGTATTCACCCCCAAATGACGAGCTTTTTCCTCACCCAATCTCAGTGCATTTAAAGGCTTCACAAAAAGGTATGCCAAAGCTAAACCAACAATCGAAACCATTAGATTGATCCAAATCAAGGATTGATTGGGTTCATCCAAACTACCCATGATCCAGAAAACAATGCCATGTAAATTTTCGCTGGTAGTGATCGACATCAATAACATCATAACTGAAGAAGCCACAAAACTAATCATCACTCCAATGAGCAGCATATTTTGGATTCGAATGCGCCCCTGCTTCACACTGATGAAATAAACAATAATGATGGTGCCTAGTGCTCCAGCAAAGCCCATCAGCGGAAGCATAAAAGAACCCATCGAAAAATGTAACCCAAATACAATCGCAAAAGCTACCCCTAAAGCTGCCCCCCCTGAAATTCCCAGAGTGAATGGTTCAACGAGCGGATTTCTATACACCCCTTGCAAAATCACCCCCGATAAACTTAAGGCTCCTCCTACAGCAATTCCCAATAGCACCCGAGGTAATCGGATATTCACAATAATCGTATGTTCGATGCTTCCTTGTCCTTCACGAATAATTTGTGGAATATCAAAAAGAGATAGTTTAAGTTCACCAATTGTCAAAGAAATACCAATCGCTATGATTAAGCATAACAATAAAATTGCCGTAGTAATTCCCCACTTAAGTGCTTTGGTCATTCTCATTTATTCCGATTTATATAAAAAGTGAATAATTGTTCTCAAGGTTTCTACAAAATGAACAGGAGTTGGACTACACGCCAAATCAGAATCAACCACAAGAATTTGATTGTTTTTTACTGCACTGATATGCGAATAATTATGCCAAAGCTGAACCTCTTCCTGCCCAACATTTCCCATAGTAGCCACAATAATAACTTCTGGATCGCGGATTAAAACACTTTCGCGACTGATTGCTCCATTATCCAAATCGTGAGCAATATTCTGAGCTCCGGCCATGCTAATAAAGTCATTCATAAATGTATGAGGGATAACACACCAAAGAGGATTGGTTCCAATCTCAAAAAATATCCGAGGACTATAATCATCTTCAACCTGATCCATTAACTGTTCCACGATTTCTTCTTGTTTTTCGATAATCGTTTGGGCTTCTTTTTCAACACCACACATTTTCCCAATGTCGATAAACTGAGAATTGATTTCAGCAAATGAAGTGGGTAATTTTAAATATTCTACCCTAACTCCTGCGTTTTTTAAAATCTCTAAGGATTCGGGTTTGCTTAAAGAAGTAGCTAAAACAAGATCGGGTTTGAGTGTAATTACTTTTTCCAAATTTACATCCACAGCAGAAGCAACTATTTGATAATTTTCTTTGTTTGGGATAAAACAATAATTTGTGATCCCGATAATGCGATCTTCCAATCCAAGTAAAACAAGTTCTTTTGTAAGCGAAGGGGCTAAAGAAATTATTCTTTGGGGAATTTGTGCAAAAACACCCATTCCTATCATAAAAAAAGTTAGGAATAATACAACGGTCTTTGACCTTAGTGATTTTTTCATCATCAATTTTTAAATGCTCAACCCGGCAACATAAGAGGGGAAAATAAAACGCTTTATCTTCTCCCCGAGATTAATTTCTTTCCTTGGCAGGTCTTCTGGCTTGTCCTTTTTAAGCAGCCTTCCCATTCCGAGTATTCGGGACAGTGGCGTGGGTTGCTCAAAATATGATAGGACTTACAGCTGCGGGGACAGCTCCCGAATTTCCTGATAAATCAGAATCACGGGATTCCCTTTTAAGGTTCTCCTTTATGGAATGAACCACCAATGAGGCAAAGGTAGAAAAAATTTAAGAATAAAAAATCAATCATTTATACTCCAAACACTTTCAATTTTTTCAAAAAGTAACTCTTTATTAATGGGTTTGGATATATAATCATCACACCCCACTTCAAGTATTTTATCCTTATCGCCACCCATTGCATAAGCAGTTTGCGCAATAATTGGCAGATCTGGTAATAATTTTTTGATCTTTTTAGTTGATTCATAGCCATTCATGACAGGCATATTGATATCCATCAAAACTAAATCAATATCGCTATGTATTTTACAAAACTCAATGGCTTGTTCACCATTCTTAGCCCAATGAGTAATATGTCCTAATCTTAAGATCAATAAATTTAAATATTTATAACTTGACTCATCATCTTCAACGATAAGTACTATTTTCTGACTGATTTCATTTTGTTTCTGCTTATTAATTGAGATCCTATCATCTTCCTCCACCAGAACAACTTCTTCATAAGGAATTGTAAAATAGAATGTAGTCCCCATCCCTTCTTCTGATTCAAGCCAGATTTTACCTCCCAAAAATTCAATTAGCTTTTTGGCAATTGACAAACCAACTCCTGCTCCACCAAAGCTTTTGGTATAGGAATCTTCAACTTGTCTAAATACATGAAAAATAAAATCCTGTTTATCCTTAGGGATCCCAATACCTGTGTCTTTAATGTAAAACTTTAACACTGGATGTAAGCCATTCGATTCAACATTAAATCCATACTGAATATGACCTTCTGATGTAAATTTTAAAGCGTTTTTTAAAAGATTAACAAGTATTTGTTTGATCTTGTCTCTATCCGATTTAATAATTAAATCCTTGTTTTTAGGATGAACTAATAAATTAATGCTAAGGTTTTCCTTTTTCGTTTTTTGCTGCTCACAAAGAATCAACTCCTGAACTTCATTAAAAATTGCATATAAATTAACATCCTCCTTTTCAAATCTAATTTCTCCCGACTCAATTAAGGTAATATCAAAAATATCTTCAACAATGTTTAATAAATGATGCCCACTTTCATTGATAGTTTTTACAAAATCAATAATTTCGTCAACGGTTAATTCTTCGGTGATTAAGTCAGAAAAACCGATAATTGAATTCAATGGAGTACGTAATTCGTGCGACATTGTTGCTAAGAAAGAGGATTTTAAACGGTCGGATTCAGTGGCCTTATCTAAAGCTAATACTAAATCCTGCTCAGATTTCGTACGATCTATTGAAATACTTATTTGGTCAGAAATAAACTCAAGTATTTCCACATCTGATTGGTCATAGGCGCTTTCGTCTGTATAGCTTTGAACCGCAAGCACGCCAATTACTTTTTCATTCAAGATTAAGGGTACTCCCAACCAAATCTTTGAGCGCGAACCAACAAATTTTATCTTACCTTTTTTTACTAACTCTTCTTGTTGAGCAGCGGTTGCCAAAATCGATTTTTTCGTTTTAATAACGAGTCCCGTCATCGTATCTTTAGCTGGGAAAGACTCGTATTTATCTTTCTCATCAGCCATAAACGGAAGTGTTAACGAATCCGTTGTTTCATCATATAGAGCAATATAATAATTCTTAGTATCGATAAGCATTCCGAGCTCATCCTTAATTAAGTAAATTAGTTTTTCGACATTATTATAGGTAGATACAGCATTTGTTATATTGTGTAAAACCTTTTGAATTTGTTCAATGCGTTTTCGTTTGGTAATATCATTACCCTCCACGATTAACCTGAATATGTTTTTTTGCGAATCTCTTACTGGCCTGATAGAAAAATTCACAAAAAGAGGTTTACCAATTGTATCGATATGGTTTGCCTCAAATCTTACTATTTCACCTTTATTTGCCTTTATTATTCCTGATTTTAATTTTTCCTGTAACTCTTCGGAATGTCTCCACCAGGGTGTCTCCCAAAATCTCATTCCTTTCAATTTCGAATTTGTAGAATCAATAAAAGTCAGAGCAGCTCTATTTGCTCTTATAAAAGAGCCATCCACTTCTAGGATTCCTATAAAATTATTGGGATCATCAAATATTGTGTGTAATAGGTTCTCACTTTCTAGTAATTCTTGTGTTCTTATATTTAAATTTTCATTTGCATCTTCTTTTTCAATACGTAATTTGTCTTCTGCTTCTTTTATACGAAGCATCACATTCACTTGTGCAACAAATTCAGAAGTGTCAATGGGTTTAGATAAAAATGCATCCGCTCCAATATTGAGGCCTTTTATTCGACTTTCAGTATCAATTCTAATAGCGGTAATCATAAGCACAGGAATATGCTTTGTTAATTCATCCTTTTTTAACTTCCTACAGGCCTCAAATCCATCCATTTCAGGCATAATAACATCCAACAAAATGACATCTGGAAGTTCTTTTAGAGCCATTGCTATACCCTCCTCTCCTGACATTGCTGTTAAGACTTTACAATTAGGCATGTGATTTTCAATAAGTGCTTTAATCGTAATTAAGTTGTTTTTCTGATCATCAATGGCGAGAATAGTTTTCATGATTTAATTAATTAGTAGTACTAAACAGAAAGGGTATCAATAAGGGTAAAATAAAATTGGGTAAAGGGGAAAATCAACATTTCGAAGTCATAATGTTTTTAGGTATTTAGTTAAATCTACCTATTAAAGATAGTTATATTGAAAAAGGCTACATACTTCTAGGCAGCCAACTTATCAACAACTTTTTTAACATCTTGGGATCTTTGTTTATTTAAAATCAAGATTGAACCTTTAGACTCAACAACCACAAGATCCTCTACACCAACCAAAGCAACTGTTTTATCACC
>JBFFMB010000070.1:0-7117 GCA_041554455.1 Bacteroidales bacterium | reverse complement strand
TTCTTCAAATTTTGATAAATGCCAAAGCATTCTGAAAAAACCTATTAATATAGGAACCCCAATCCATAGTGGAACGAGTAGAAACCCAATGATAATTCCTGAAAGTGTAAATATGAGATAGAGGAAATTGAGTGGGAGAACTAATAATGAATACAAAAAAAACCAATATGTTTGTTTTTGAACAAGAAGGTCGAAATAACTCGACTTATTGAAATCTTCATTATCCATTGAAATAATACTCATGCGATGCTGATGTTTTAAAGAGTAAAACTAATCAATTTTCCAGTCAATTTCATCTTCTTCAAAATTTCGTAATATTTGATTGGTCTTTGAAAAATGTTTATTTCCCATGAATCCACGGCTTGCGGAAAGAGGGGATGGATGGGCCGAACTCAAAATATAATGTTTGCTTTGGTCAATGAGTTCTTTTTTTGCAATGGCAAAATTCCCCCAGAGCAAAAATATTAGGTGTTCTTTTTCATCAGATAATTTTCGAATCACTGCGTCTGTAAAGTTTTCCCAGCCTTTTTTTTGATGATAACCGGCTTGATGTGCACGAACGGTCAGGGTTGCATTTAAAAGCAATACCCCTTGTCGTGCCCATTTTTCTAGATTTCCGTGGGACGGAATTTCGAAACCCAGATCATTTCGGATTTCTTTAAAAATGTTTAATAATGAAGGCGGCTTTTTAATGTCTTTAAATACGGAAAAACAAAGACCATGAGCTTGTCCCTCTCCATGGTAGGGGTCTTGTCCAATAATGACAACTCTCACCTTATCAAAAGGGGTGAAATTGAAAGCAGAGAAAATTTGATCCCCTGGGGGATAAATAGTGAAGCGTTTTTTTTCTTCAACTAAAAATTGTTTCAAAGTCATAAAATATGGAGCCTTAAACTCCTCTTCTAAAACTTCTTTCCAGCTTGATTCAATGTGGGGGTTGATATTCGACATTTTATAAATTGTGAATAATAAAAATGAATTATATTTGTTTGAAATAATGAATACAGATTAAAAGTAAAGTTATGAAAAAAGTTGGAATCGTTTTGAGCATTGTTTTTATTGCAGCCCTGTTGTTGACTTCATGTAAATCGCAACAAAAATGTGCTGCCTACAGTCAAAATGTTAAAGTGGAAAACACCGTACATGCATAAATTCCATGTTGTTAGATAAATTCATTGTATAATTAACCAAATTAAAATAGATCAGCTATGCTTATTAAATCATTGAAAACATTAGTGATTAGTTTATCGCTAGTGCTTATCGTCTTGCCTCTTTACTCTCAAGAAGAAAAAAAAGAGAAGGAAAAACCTATCGTTTGGGAATTTGATACCCTGTCAGTTGTGAAAACAAGTTCGGTTAAAAGCCAGGATAAAACAGGCACCTGCTGGGATTTTGCAACGGTTTCCTTTATTGAATCCGAATTATTGCGTATGAATAAAGGCCTTTTTGATATTTCTGAGATGTATTTTGTTCGAAATGCATATCCTGTGAAAGCACGGAAATTTGTATTCTTTCATGGAAATAATAATTTTGCTCAAGGCGGTCAAGCCCATGATGTCATGAATGTTATTAGGCAGCACGGGATGATCCCTGAATCCTTTTATAATGGGATGAACATTGGTCTTGATGTTCACAATCATGGTGAAATGGATGCTGTTTTAAAAGCAATGATGAATGCAGTCATCAGTAAAAAAGGTGGCGAAATTACACCTCGTTGGCCTGAAGCTATTGAAGCGACTTTAGATGCTTATCTAGGAAAAGCTCCCGAAGAGTTTTCAATAGAAGGTAAAAAGTACACCCCTCAATCATTTGCAAACGATATGGAGATAAACCCTGAAAATTATGTTGAATTAACTTCGTTTAGCTATTATCCGTTTTATGAAAAATGTTTACTGGAAGTTCCCGACAATTGGTCAAATGATGCTTATTATAATTTACCCCTCGATGATTTGATGGAAGTGATGTATGCTGCCCTGGCAAATGGTTACTCCATGGTTTGGGATGGCGATGTTAGTGATAAATATTTTACGCATAAAAATGGGGTTGCTTATGTTCCGGAAGTAAAATGGGATCGATATTCTGAGGAATTAGAGAAAGCATTTATTGGTCGCTATCAGAAAGAGGTCGCTGAAGTTAGCCAAACCGATCACGATAAAACGATTTATAGCCAAGCGACAACCGATGACCATTTAATGCATTTAGTTGGAATAACTAAAGATCAATTTGGAACGAAATATTTTTTGACCAAAAATTCATGGTCTGCAAAAAGCAATGATATGGGTGGTTATTTAAATATGTCCGAAAAATTTATCCGTTTACGGACGATAGCTATTATGGTTCATAAAGATGCCATTCCTAAACCCATTGCCAAAAAATTAGGACTGAAATAATAAAACTGAAGTTTAGCTGAAGGTGTTTGGGTGTTAAAAAAACACTTAAACACCTTTTTTTTAGATGTATTTTATTTCTGAAACGGGTAACCAACCAACACTTCCATTGGCAATTCGGATCTCGATCCATTCACCTACCTGATCTAAGATATAAACTTTTGTTCCCTCATGAATCACAAATAGATCCACACTATTTCTACTTGGGGAACTTTTTACTGTGATGGTAGGTGCAAATAAAATGGCTTCTTTATGCGTGTTGGTATAATAATATTTTTGATAGGAAACAAAATAAGACACGATGGAGAACAATAGAAATAGCACCCCCAACGTAAAAAAAAGTTTCTTGATAAAGCGCGTTCTTGCGAGTAAATAAATGGCGGCAAAAACCAATGTTAAAATAAACAATCCAATGGCCACTTTTGCCCACATATTTACCGAAAACATATTATAAAATTGATTCCACCAGCGTTTAAATATGATTTGGGGAACACTTTCAATATTATCGACAATTCGGCTATTCGCTATTCCTAAATTGTAGGTAATATTTTCATCGTTAGGATTGATTTTTTTTGCTTTTTCATAATATAAAATAGCGGATGCCAGATCATCCATTTTATAATATGCATTTCCTAGATTATAGTACAACTGAGACGATTCGACCTGATCTTGAATAATCTGTTCGTAATTTTGAATCGCTTCATGATACAATCCTTGATCATATAGCTGATTTGCTTTGACTAAAAGAGAGTCCTGTTTTGAGCTTCCAAAACCATTGAAAGCAACAAACAGAAGGGTCAGTATAAGTATTGATTTTTTCATTATTTCAATTCCCTTTCAATTTTACTGATGATCTCTAATGCTTCGTTGTATATTTTATCCATAGTTGATGTCGGATCGCCAGGGGCGAAACGTGCAAAATCACAATTATTCAGGCATTCAATAAATTGTTTGATGGTTTGATCTTTGACTTTTTTGTCTGTTAAAGCATCTTCCACCGAATCTTTCGAAAGTTCAGAAAGTGGAATGTTAAATTTATCAGCAAGATAACCCCAAAGAGCCTGAGATATTTCATTATAAAAAGCCTTCGATTCTTTTGTTCCCAAAAATTGATTGGCTTGTTTTAGGTTTTTACGAGCCACCTTGGTCGCTTTTTTGTGACGCATTAAGGATTGATTATTCAGTTTGGCAGCTTGTTTCCTCCAGAAAAGAATAAAAACGATAAACAGTACAGCAGGTATGATAAACCATAAAATAAAAGCAATACTGCCATAAAAGTAGTAGTTCAATGGCTGAAGTGTAACGTTTTTAACGTTGATATGACGAATGTCTTGACCTATGTATTGAATGTCTTCTTGACTTATACCACTATAGCTCACACCAGCTTGGTAATCGTCTCCTTTTTCAACCTGAATGTTAAATGATTTGGTTTTTATGATTTCGTATTTCTGAGTGAGCGGATTGAAGAAACTATAATTGATGGCATCGATTACAAATTCTCCAGGATTACGTGGGATGATCAAATATTCAAAGGTTCTGCTTCCAGATACACCTCTTTGTGTAACCCGCACATCATCCGTAATTTTTGGATCATAAACTTCAAAATCAGTTGGGAAGGAGGGACTTAATTTATCAATCAACTCAATATTCCCTTGTCCCGAAATCTTATATTTAATACTAATCGCATCATTTGTTTTTACGGAGGTATTGTCAATTTCCGATTGTAAGGTGTAACTTCCCACTGCTCCATTATAATTGGTAGGTTTTCCTTCCTGTGGTAGGGGTTTTACATTTAATACGATGGGATTTGATGCCAAAAACTTTTGAATATTTTGATATCCGCTAAAAAATGGATCATCAAAAAAGCTATCGAAAAATGAATTACTTCTTCGTTTACGCGTAGTATTATTTCTGACTTGAGCTACGCATTGTAACTCTATCGGACTAATAGTGATCTCCCCGCTTTTTTGTGGGAAGATGGCGAATTTTCTGAGTTCAGCAGTTACGTATTCTTCGCCATCAATGATTTCTTGGGACTGACTCATTTGAGCGCCTTGCTCAATAAGATTTTTCATCCAAAATCCAGCAAGATTTGGCTCCTTTTCGCTGCTTATATTTGAGATCGGAACTTTGGTGTAAATTTTATAGGTAAGAATGACTTGTTCTCCTAAATATGGGTTTGTCTTATCAACGACAGCTTTGATAAAGATGGCGTTCTCATCAAGTGTTGCGGTTTCTTGAGGATTGTTTGGGTCCGTATTTTGAGGTTGTGTGCTTTGTTGAGGTTGTGCAGATTTTTTATCTACAGTAATTTTTAATTCGTTAGTTTGGTATTCCTTACCATCAACAGTGATCTTTGCGGGAGCAATGGTAAAATTCCCTTCAGTCAACGCTCGTAAATAGTAAGAGTAAGTGATCGAAGTACTTTGCGTCATTCGGCCGTTAATATTCGAAAAATTTGTACTGGTTGATTGATTCGGTCCTGTTAAAACCCTAAAATTCTCAAAATCAGGCCCTCTGAAATTGCTTCCTTTAGCGTTTATAACAAACTGAACAATAAACTGATCGCCCACGGCTACATTGGTTTGTCCAATGGCATTGAAACTAATGTTTTGCGCCAGTATAGGAACAACCATTAGCAAAAGCATTGGAAGCAGTAGTAGCGTATGTTTTTTAATTTTCATTCGTTTTTCAAATATTTACAAATGTATGAAATAAGCGTCTACCAATCCTTTTCAGATTTGGTGACTTTTGCATTTTTAGCGTTTGCTTTTTGTAATTTTTCTATCGTCTTTTTCTCGTCATTTTTCATGGCTTCCAACATACGTTCAGCGTCTTGTTTCGAAATTTGTTTTGGTTGTTGTTGCTGATTTTTTTGTTGTTGCTCATCTTGATTCTGATCTTGATTTTTTTCCTGATCCTTTTGATCTTGTTTATCCTGATCATCCTTTTGATCTTGATCTTTTTTGTCTTGTTGATCTTCCTGATCGTCCTTATTGTCTTGGTCTTTATTCTCGTCTTTGTTTTCTTGATCTTGTTTTTGCTGTTCATCTAATTTCTGACGAGCATATTCTAAATTATATTTGGTATCCATATCTGCGGGATTATTCCGCAATGCATTTTTATAGGCGTCAATACTTTCTTGGTATTTGTCAGTAGCTAAAAAAGAATTCCCTAAATTATGAAAAGCTTCTGCTCGTTGTATTGGGTCATCAATTTTTTTGCTGATGGCTTCAAATTGTTGCTGAGAGCCTTCGTAATCTTTCAATTCATATAAGGCATCTCCTAAATTGAATTCCCCTTTTATAGAGGCCTTATTGACTTCTAATGATTTTCGATAATTGATCTCAGCCTCCTTAAATTCTCCTTTTTTGAAAGACTTATTTCCTTCACGTATCAATTTAGCATCTTTTTGAGCAATGCATAGTGATGGGAGCAGAAGTAATATGATGATTAACTTTTTCATCTTTTTATCTTTATAATATTCTATTGTTATAATTAAATGTCCATCAAATGTCTACTGATTGACAAAGAAATTCCATTTTTATTCAATTCAATATAATACATAGTTTTATCTTGTTTCTAATATCTATATTCTATAAATTATTCAAATAATTTAATTCGATTGGCCCATTTGCTTTTTCGTTCTACAATTATAAACTCAATCAGTAATAGTATGATTGAAAATCCCAAAAAATATTGGAAGCGATCTTCATAATCGGAGAATGTTTTGGTCTCAAATTCTGATTCTTCCAATTGATCAATTTCTTCAAATATTTTATTTAGCCCAGCCTGCGAATTGTTTGCACGAACATAGGTTCCTTGTCCGGCAGCTGCAATTTGTTGAAGCATGGGTTCGTTCAGTTTTGTAGTAATGGTCTTCCCTTCATGGTCCTTTTTATAATCCGTTAATGCCCCATTTGCATATATTGGAATGGGTCCGCCTTCGGGTAATCCCATCCCGATGGTATATACTTTTATGCCTTGATCAACGGCTGCTTCGACTTCTTTCAAGGCATCACCTTCATGATCTTCTCCATCGGTTATAACGACAATAGCTTTATTGTGTTTGCTTTCGCCAAAGGATTTTGCACCTAACATAACTGCTTCGCCAATGGCGGTCCCTTGTGACGGGAGCATATCTGGGCTAACCGTATTTAAAAACATTTTAGCCGCAGCATAATCGGTTGTAATCGGCAATTGAGTATAGGCATGACCAGCAAAAACAACAATTCCAATGCGATCTCCTTTGAGTTTATCTATTAATTTCGAAATGGCTTGTTTGGATGCCGATAAACGATTGGGCTGAATGTCTTGCGCCAACATACTATTCGATACATCCAATGCAATGATCAAGTCGATTCCTTTGCGTTTTGCATTTTCAATTTTTGATCCGATTTGTGGATTGGCAATAGCAATAATTAAGCTTATAAAAGCCAACGAAAAAAGGACGAATTTCATCATCATTCGGAAGCTAGAAACCTGAGGCATTAATTTCTGCATTAAATGCTCATCACCAAAACGCCTGATCGCTTTCTTTCTCCAAAAGGATGCAATGATATACATGCTCACGAAAACCGGTATCAGCAGTAATGCATATAAAAATTCGATATGTTCAAACCTGATCATATTATGGTATCGTTTTAAAAATCGTTTTCCTAAAAATAAATTCCATAGCTAAAAGCACAAAGGCAATGATTGCCAGAACAAAAAATTCTTCGCTTTTGCGA
>JBFFMB010000069.1:0-7145 GCA_041554455.1 Bacteroidales bacterium | reverse complement strand
TGAATAGCTAAATCATGCCTCTTTTTCCATAGTGAGATAAAGATATCCTGAATAATCTCTTCTCCAATTTCCTTTACTTTGACTTTCCGAATAATAAAATCAAAAAGTGCATCAGCATAAGTGGTATAAATCTCATCAAATGCTGCTAAATCATCCTTTTTTAATAAAAGAAGGATCTCTGATTCATCATATGTTTTTAGTTCTTTGCCCATAAGTTCACATTTCCCTACAGAGCCTTAATATCGCGTTAAAAGTAAATTATTTTAAAATACAATCAAATAAATAAATTATAAACCCCTCTATATAAGATTCTTAAAAAAATTTTATTACGATTTTTTTAAGGTATTTTACTTTTTAACTATGTGTTGAAGTCAAATTTAAAGACTTATAATATAACGGAGCTTAATATCAAAAACTTTGTAAAACTATACGATGAAAAATAAACAAAAAAAGTTTATTCAATTAATTAACAAATATCAAGATGAGGATTTATCCGAATCACAAAAATTAATTATTGATAAGTGGCTATTATCATTTGATGAAGAAATAAAAACTCAGATTTGGACACAAACTGAAAAAGAAAAATTAAAATCCAAAATACTGAATGAAGTACAGACTATCTCATATAGAACTCAGAAAACCATTCCGTTTAGAAAAATTTTAACTGTAGCAGCGACTATTGCATTATTATTGACTGGCAGCTGGTTCTTCATTTTCAATAAAGACACAAATAATCAAACCGTTGAATTACCTTCTCGTTATAAGAATGATGTCCCACCTGGTGGAAACAAAGCTATTTTAACTTTAGCGGATGGAGCAACTATCACATTGGATGATGCAAACAAAGGAGTAATTGCAGATCAAGGAGAAACTGAGGTTGTTAAATTAGATGAAGGTCAATTATCTTACAACATATCAGCATCATACACTAATAATGCACCAAAATCAAATAGCCCCAAAAAAGAAATTTTATATAATACTTTAGCAACTCCAAAAGGAGGGCAATATCATTTAATCCTTCCTGATGGAAGCAAGGTTTGGCTAAATTCCTCCTCCTCCATAACCTACCCTACTCTTTTTGCAGATAACCTCAGGTCAGTTCAAGTTACAGGCGAGGTTTATTTTGAAGTTACTAAAACAACAATAACTAGTCAATCAGGGCAATCAAAACGAATTCCATTTATTATCTCTGCCAATGATTTTGAGGTTCAGGTATTAGGAACTCACTTAAATATCATGGCCTATGAAGATGAGGAAAGTTTTAAAACCACATTAATTGAAGGTTCAATAAAAATTAGTAAAGGAGATGAGAGTGCGTTATTAGAACCAGGGCAACAAGCCATTATAAAACCTGAAATAGATAACATACAAATTGTTGAAAATATTACTCCCGAGAATGTCATTGCTTGGAAAAATGGTTATTTCCATTTTGATCGTGCAAATACTGAAACAGTGCTCCGACAATTATCAAGATGGTATGATGTAGAGGTCGTATTTCGGCATTCTGTTCCAAATTTTAAATTTAGCGGAGAGCTCCAAAAAAACCTCAATCTCTCGCAAATTCTATTAATTCTGGAAAAAAGTCGAATTGCATTTGAAATTGAAAACAATAAACTAATCGTATTAGAATCTGAAGATTAAAATATCAACCCAAATTAATACTAACCAAAAAAACAAAAAATATGATGGAACCATAAAGAGAACAAAGGAATGAAAACAGATTAATTTAAGCAGTCATAAATGGCATAAAAATTATTTAAATTTTTGGTAAAATTTCACCAAAAAAACCACCCCGAATAAGGTCGGAGTGGTTAAGCTGTCGGGCTAATATTAATCAAAACTTAGTACAGTAATAATTCTTAACCCTAACAATTCAAAATTATGAAAAATTTTTTACTTAGAAAAAGATTAATTTGTAATTGGCGTTTAGGTGAACATTTAAACCCCTTAAAATTAACATTGATAATAGTGTTAACAGGTCTAATAAATGTAAGCGTCTTTTCTCAAACTATTAATTACAGTGCAGAAAATGTTTCTCTCGAAACAGTTTTTAAAGCTATTAAAGATCAAACAGGTTATGTTTTTTTCTACAATTACGATTTTATTAAAGATATCGGTAACATTAATGTAGATTTCAAGGAAACCTCATTGGAAGATGCCCTAAAAAAATGTCTGGATGGGCACTCACTATCCTATCTAATAGAGAACCAAACCATTGCAATTATACAAAATGGAGGTGCAGTTGGAGAGAACAATACGTTGACCATCAGTGGTAGAGTGTTTACAAGTGATTTAAAAACATTACCCGGAGCAACAATCCTGATCAAAGGGACAACAAAAGGGACGACCACTAATGAGAATGGTGAGTTTAAGTTATCGCAGCTAAACAAAGACGATGTTATTGTTGTTTCATACATCGGTTTTCAACCGAAAGAATTCACAATTGTAGATGAATCATTTCTGGAAATTACCTTATTGGCCAAAACGACTGAGCTAACAGAAGCTGTTGTTTATGCAACAGGTTATCAGGAAATATCAAAAGAGAGAGCAACAGGTTCTTATACCAAAATTGACAATAAGTTGTTTAACTATAAAGCCGGTGGTGGAATAGATGTAGTAAGCCGTTTGGAAGATTTGACAACAGGGCTTCTGATTAACAGAAAAACATCAAATCAGGCGCTTGGAAACCTTGCCAATATGACTATTCGTGGTGCTAACGATTTCGGATACGCTGGTCCAACTGATGGAAGTCCATTGATTGTCATTGATGATATCCCTTACAATGGAAATGTTGAAAATATTAATCCGAATGATGTTGAAAACATTACCATTCTTAAAGATGCGGCTGCCACATCCATTTATGGGGCAAGGGCTGCGAACGGGGTTATTGTAATTATTACTAAAAAGGCGTCTTACAACAAAGATTTTAAGCTAAATTTTAATACCACTATTAGTATTTCTGATAAACCTGACCTGTTTTCAATTCCAACACTGGGAAGTTCTGATTTTATTGATCTGGAGAAAAAACTGTATGATGCAGGAAAATATGAATATGAATTGCTATGGTCTCCTACTGGCAAAACTTCCGTTGTGTCTCCGGCTGTAAGGCTTTTTGCAGAGGGAGCAGAATTAGATGACCCACGAATTACAGCTTTGAGAAATCATGATCTACGTAATGACCTGATGAAATACGTATACCGTAAACAAATTAACCAACAATATAATGTTAACCTAAGCCAGGGAACAGAAAAACTGAATTTTTTCACGTCAATCGGTTATGATAAAAACCTTGAGGCTCAACAGGGAAATGACAATGATCGTATTTCTTTACGTACAAATATTAAGTTTAAGCCAATCAAGAAGTTGGAATTAAGTTCCTCTTTTGTTTATACACAAAAAAAATCAACTTCGAATGGCACTATTGCTCAAGGACCTAATATTATGTGGCCCCGAAAATCAGGTTATTATCCATATGCCCGTTTGGCAGATGATCTGGGGAACCCATTAGCATTGCCTAATAAATATAGAATAGGATGGGCAGAGACAGAAGGAGCCAAGAGAGGTCTGGATTGGACTTACGTGCCCTTGAATGATGTGAATGAATATGAGGGAAAGAATAAAGTTTGGGATCTTATATTAAAATTTAATGCAGATTACTCCATACTTCCTTCCTTAAAACTGGCCTTGTATTATCAGTATGAAAAGTCTACTGGAAATGATTCGAGATATTATACTGAAAATTCATTTTTAGCGCGTGATTATATTAATTCTTATACAGAGAATCCAGGTCCTAATCAGATACGTCATATACCTATAGGAGGGATTTTAAATACAACAAATACGTCCCTTATTTCGAATAGTATACGACAACAATTAAATTTTGATAAAACATGGAACGATAAACACAATATAAGTGCAATTGCAGGTTCCGAATTAATAGAAACGATAACTGAAAGCTCAAGCCCTCCAAGGATTTTCGGGTATAATCCAGAATACTTAAGCAGTGGGATTGTTGATTTTAAAAATCCTGTTACATATATGGGTTATTCTTCAAGTATTGACGGTGGGAAACACTCTTTTTCTAAGTATACACAACGAAATGTTTCGATATATGCTAATACGGCCTATGCCTATGACAATCGTTATATTTTTAGTTTCAGTATCCGCAAAGACGGATCCAATTTATTTGGAGCAAAAACGAACCAGAAATTTAATCCTTTCTGGTCAGTGGGAGGAAGTTGGAATGTATCGAATGAATCATTTTATAAAGCCGAATGGCTACCATACTTGAAATTTAGCATGTCATATGGAAAAGGGGGGAATATTGGCTCTAATCAGAGTGCTTACCTCACAACTCAGCTTTCTTCAGCCGGATATAGCTATTATACAGGTTTTCCATATGCAAGAATTACCCGATTACCTAACCCCGAATTAAGATGGATGACTGTAGCTACGCTTAATATGCGCTTTGATTTTGCTTTAAAAAACAATAGGTTGAATGGCTCTTTGGACTATTTTTCTAAAAAATCAAAAGATATCTTTTCAGAAGTTAGCCTAGACCCTATCACCGGAAAAACTAGGCAAATACTCAATGGAGGGGAACTCAGCGGAAAAGGGATTGAATTGGTATTAAATTCCCAAAATTTAACAGTGGGTGATTTTAAATGGAATTCCAACTTATTATTTACCTATAATAAATCTAAAGTTGAAAAGTACGATTATACTCGTCCTATCAATTCGCTTCCTTCAACTTCAGCACTTGCTGTGATGGAAGGTTATGATTCATATTTATTATTCAGCTATAATTTTGCCGGATTAGATGAGCTCGGAAACCCACAAGGTTATGTGGATGGAGTGCTAACATCAGCTGATAGTTATAGCAATTCTAATAAATTAACAAGGCCGACTTCTATAGACGAATTAGTAAAACACGGATCAACAGTTCCTATTTATTATGGAGCTTTGCGTAATAGCTTGTCATGGAAAGGCTTTGAATTTTCTTTTAATCTCTCTTTTAAATTTGGTTATTATTTTCGTAAGGAAACAATCGAATATAATGGCATCGAAAGTAATTGGGGAAGAGTTAATCCTGATTATGCAGACCGCTGGAAGACCCCCGGTGATGAGTTAACAACCAACATCCCTTCAGAGCCTGATTATAATGATTGGTCTATTGGTGTGAGGGATAATTTTTACAAGAATTCCTCTGCAACGGTGGCAAAGGGCGATCATATCCGACTTCAGGATGTGAATCTAAGCTATACCTTTAATAATCCAGGTTTGAGTATTCAAAATTTAAGAGTATATGTAAATGCATCCAATCTTGGGATCATTTGGAGAGCAAATGATTGGGGCTTGGATCCTGATCTGTTCTATGGATCGTATACAACACCCCGTATTATCACCTTTGGACTCTCTGCAAGTTTTTAACCTTAAAAAATCTTGAAAAATGAAAACAAAATATAAAACAAATTACTTTTATAAGATAAACAAATCTTTTATAGCAAATATGCTATTGGCTTTGTTTTTAGCACTCAGTTTTTCATCCTGTAAAAAATATCTGGAAGAAAAATCAGACCAAACATTAGTCTTACCAAAAACACTAAGCGATTGTAATGACATGCTTAATGATATTTCAGCATTGAATGAAGTTGGTTTTGGTCAGCGGTTAACTGCATCCGATAATTATGAAATACCATGGTCCACCTTCAATAGCTGGAATAATAATCATAAACCTTATTATATTTGGGACGAAAATGCACCTACTTCATGGGATTTTAGTTGTGTTCTGACTGCAAATACGGTATTAGATGTTCTTGACGGTATAACTCCCGGGGATGAAGTTGAACAGAATAAATGGAACCAATTCAAAGGAGAAGCCATGTTTTTTAGGTCTAATTTCTTTTTTGAGCTGCTAGAGGTATTTGCTCTGCCTTATGATGCAAGTACGGCCGAAACAGATTTGGGGATTCCTTTACGTTTAACCACTGATGTGAATACTGTTACCTTGCGATCTACGGTTCAGGAATCTTACGATTTTATTATTGCCGATCTAACAGAGATCATTGAGTTATTACCTGATTTGCCTTCAATTAATACCCGGGTCTCGAAAGCGGCAGCTTATGGGCTTTTATCCCGGATTTATTTGGCAATGAGAAATTATCCAATGGCTTTGGAAAACGCAACAAATTGTTTAAATATACAGGATGATCTGTATGACTATAATGATGGGGCAGTGCCTTCTCCGGATTATTCTAATTTTCATTGGTTGGATAACCCTGAAGTTATTTTTCAAGCTTTTAATGATGCTGTTTTAGGTGTTTGGTATGAAAAGGGACATGTCAGTACCGATCTTTATAATTCCTATGAAACGACTGACCTGAGGCTTGATTTATTTTTTGATGATGTTGGATCCGGTCCTCAAATGTTAGGTACTTATGGATTTCACTACTATCAATATTTTAGTGGTATTGCTGTAGATGAAATCTTGCTTACCCGTGCCGAATGTTATGCACGTGCAGGTAGTGTTGAATTAGCTATTGATGATTTGAATACCTTACTCGAAAAACGTTTTGAAACAGGCACTTTTACACCTTATGTATTTACTGATTATACTTCGGTTACAGCTACACAGTTAATTTTGCAAGAAAGACGTAAGGAGCTAATATTTAGAGGTCTTAGATGGATGGATATCCGTAGGCTTAATAAGGAAAACGATCCTAATTATGCGGTAGGTACACTTACAAGAACATTCGCAGATAATCCGGCCGTCACATATACCCTGCCTCCTAATGATTTGCGTTATGCATTTCTTATACCACAAGTATCTATTGATATGTCTGGTTTAACACAAAACCCTAGATAAACTTATGCACTTTTAAAACAAACGTGAGTACTGGTATATCTTAGAACTAAATTTTGGGTCACACCTTTTAGTTGAATTTCATCACTTGTTTTATCAAGCATCTAAGCTTATCAGTCTCACGTTAAATAAAAGCAATATGTCACTTAAGGTTCTCCTAAATTCAATATCTGATTAGCCTTAAATAAAAATTTAAAAAACAATAAAATATAACGTGTAGACTGGTGTTTTTTTCATAGTTAAATTTTTTGGTCACTAAAATTTGGTTCATATTTTTCACAAT
>JBFFMB010000068.1:0-7208 GCA_041554455.1 Bacteroidales bacterium | reverse complement strand
ATTGCTATTATTGGGGGATTTGTCATTCTGGCTGAAATGCCGGAATCTAGAATCAATATAAGTTCTAGGCTCTTCGACCGGAATGAGAAAAATAATGAATAGAGCATAACAGAATTACGTAATTAAAAAAAGCATGAAAAAAATACTTGCAATTGACGATCAAAAAGACAACTTAACAACCATTAAGGCAGTTATTAAGGGGAGTATTTCTGATTGTATTGTATTGACTGCATTGTCCGGTAAAGAAGGAATTGAAACGGCTTTAAAAGAGCAAGTCGATGTTATTCTTCTCGATATAATTATGCCACAAATGGATGGTTTTGAGGTACTCAAAAAGCTTAAAGAGAATTCTTTAATAAAGCACATTCCTGTGATAATGATTACGGCTGTTAAAACAGATTCAGATAGCCGTGTGAAAGGTCTTGAGTTAGGTGCTGATGCATTTCTTTCAAAACCCATTGATGCGATTGAATTATCTGCTCAGATAAAAGTGATGTTCCGTATTAAAGAAGCCGAAGATAAATTAAGGGAAGAAAAAGAAGCCCTTAGACTAGATGTTTATGATAAAACCCATAAGTTGAAGGAAAGTGAGATGCGATATAAGGCATTGTATGATAATGCTCCGCTACCTTTCCATTCTTTAAACGATGAAGGTGTCATTATTAATGTGAATCCAGCCTGGCTTACAACTTTGGGATATGATAGAGATGAAGTCATTAATAAATGGTATGGTGATTTCTTGCATGATGATTGGAAACCGGTATTCAAGAAAAATTTTCCAACTCTAAAAGAATGTGGATCAGTAAGTGATATTCCCTTTAGACTTAGACGAAAAGATGGTAGTTATATTGATATTTCATTAAATGGTTCTTCGAGTTATAATCATGATGGTAGTTTTAAACAAACCTATTGTGTTTTTCAGGATGTGACGGAGAAAAATAAATCTGATCTCGCATTGATGGATAGTGAAGAACGATTCAGAAAAGCTATAACATATGCACCATATCCTGCCATGATTCATGCAGAAGGAAAAATCATTCAGCTTTCAAATATATGGACTGAGCTTACTGGATATACAATTGAGGATATTCCTACTATTAAAGATTGGACTGAAAAAGCCTATGGAAAAGAGGCTGTGCCATCTCAAGAATTTATAGATAAATTATACGATTTGGAAGGATTTCAATATGATGGTGAATGGGAAATTAAAATTAAAACTGGAAAAAAAAGACTGTGGGATTTTAGTACGAGTTCAATAGGGAAGTTGTCGGATGGAAGACGTGCTGTTATCAGTATGGCTGTTGATATCACTGAGCGTAAACAAATTGACAAAGATTTAAAAGAAAGTGAAGAGCTGTTTTCATTGTTTATGAAGTACTCTCCTGTGCACACCTTTATAAAGGAAGTTATTTCTTCCAAAAGTCGTGTACTGCAAGCCAGCGAGAATTTTGAACAAATGATTGGAATTAGAGGAGAAGATATGATTGGGAAAACCATGGAAGAGCTATTTCCAATTGAATTTGCCAAGAAAATAACTGCCGACGACATAGCTGTCATTGAAAAAGGGGAGGTTCTTCAATTGGATGAAGATCTGAATGATAGAAACTATACAACCATTAAGTTCCCCATTAAAATGGGTGATAAAAAACTACTTGCAGGTTTCAGTATTGATATCACTGATCGGGTTCAAGCTGAAAAAGAGCTACAGAAAAGGGAACGAATTTATTCAACATTGATTAATAATCTTCCCGGTTTTACGTATCGTTGCCAAAATGATCAGGATTGGACCATGGATTTTATTAGTGTAGGTTGTGAGGGAATTACAGGTTATAGCCCTCATGATTTTATGAATAAAAAGATAGCTTTTAATGATATTATTGATAAAAAGTTTGATAAAAAAATAAGAGGTCTTTGGGAAGATGCTATTGATGGAAAATCTGTTTTTGAATTTGAATATCAAATAATTACTAAAAATCACGAAATCAAATGGCTTTGGGAAAGAGGTTGTGGAGTTTATTCAGATAATGGTGAGCTTTTATATTTGGAAGGTTTTATAACTGATATTACGGAGCATAAGCGGACTGAAAAAATTCAAAGGGTTTTGTATAATATTTCAAATGCGGTTGTTTCATCAAAAAATCTGGAAGATTTAATAGGACTGATCAAACTAGAACTCAATTCCTTTATTGATGCAACAAATTTCTACATGGCCTTTTATGATGAAAAAACTGATATGTTTTCATCTCCTTTTTTTAGTGATGAAAAGGATGCGTTTAACACCTGGCCTGCCGGGAAATCATTTAGTGCATATGTTCAAAAAACAGGGAAACCGCTATTGGTTAAACAAGAAGAGATATCTAAGCTAAAAGCCAAAGGATTGGCTGAATTTATAGGGTCATCTCCTAAGGTTTGGATGGGAGTTCCTTTAGTTACTGGTGGAATTGTCAATGGAATATTTGCAGTTCAAAGTTATACAGATGAAAACGCTTATTCGAATTCTGATCTAGAAATACTTGAGTTTATTGCCGATCAAATCAGTATTTCAATAGAACGAAAAAAAGTAGAGGACAAAATCAAAAAAAGTGAAGAACGATTTGTTCTTGCAATGAGGGCCTCTAAGGACGGCTTATTTGATTGGAATCTAATAACAAATGAAATATATTATTCAGAGAATTGGAAGCGTATATTAGGTTATAAAAATGATGAGTTACCTAATGAACTATCCGTATGGCAAGACCTTACTCATCCTGAAGGAAAGGAAAAATCTTTAAAAAAAATGGATTGGGCCATTAAAAATAAAATTGCAAGATACGAAGAGGAATTCAAAATGAAACATAAGCAAGGACATTGGGTTGATATCATGTCAAGACCTGAATTTGTTTATGATGAAAAAGGGAATGCCATTAGGGTTGTGGGTACACATGTTGATATTACGAAGCAAAGAGAATACGAGCAAAATCTTAAGGATGCCTTGTTTAAAGCAAAAGAATCTGATCGATTAAAGTCAACTTTCTTGGCTACCATGTCTCATGAATTGCGTACACCACTTAATGCAATTATAGGTTTTTCGGAAATTATTGATGAAGATTTACCCGCTGATAAAGTTGCTGATTTCTCAAAAATAATTAATACCAGCGGTAATCATCTCTTGAATATTGTTGAGGATATGTTTGATATTACATTGATAGAATCAGGGGCAATTAAGATTATTAAAGAAGATGTTAAACTTCAAATGTTGTTGAATGATGTTCATAATATCATAAATGTTGAACAACTGAAAACGGGTAAAGACGAGCTGGATCTTTATTTGAAAGTGCCAACTGATTCTAGTCATTTAATGCTTAACACGGATCCCTCAAAATTAAAGCAGATATTAATCAATCTTTTAAAGAATGCATTAAAATTCACCCATGAAGGATCGATACAATATGGGTATTCTATTGAAAATGAAACCTCGATGTTGAAATTTTTTGTAAAAGATACGGGGATTGGAATTCCGAAAGAAAAGCAAGATTTTATATTTGATATTTTTAGACAATTTGCTAATTCAGGCAATAAATTATACGGTGGAACAGGGATTGGTTTATCAATTTCGAAAAAGTTAACGGAGCTATTGGGTGGCGAAATATGGCTAGAATCAGATGAAGGGAAAGGATCTGAATTTTATTTTACGATTCCTTTTGACCCTAAAGAAAACAACATTATAGAGAATTCGGAAGATAAAGAATTGCCAATTGACAATAGTGAGCCCAGTAAATCAAGTCGTAAAAAAGTGGTGTTGATCGTTGAAGATGTGAGGGAAAGTTATGAGTTTTTACGCATTGTTTTAGAAAAGCATGGAGTGGATTCTGTTTGGGCTGAAAATGGCAAAATTGCGGTTGATTTATGTGAAAAAAATCCGGATATTGATTTGGTATTGATGGATATCAATATGCCTATTATGAATGGTTTTGAGGCTACTGAATTGATAAAAAAATCCAAACCTAATCTTCCAATCATTGCTCAAACGGCTTACGCTATTGTTGGTGATCGACAAAAGTCGATTGATGCAGGTTGTGATGATTATATTTCAAAACCTATCAAGCAAGAAACGCTCATCAAATTAATTAATAAATATTTATTTAAGCAGTAATTTTTGGGACACCATTATAATTTTTATTGTGATTGTTTGTATATTTGATCTTGCATCAAGTATTAAATTAGAGTTTAGCTTATGTCTAAAATTAAGTGTCTCATAATTGATGATGATAATGAAGCGATCAAACGACTAAAAGAATTACTATTAAAACTAGAGGATATTGAAATTGTTGGACTTTCAACAAATCCTTCTTTCATCGTCAACGAAATTGTTTCTGTCGAACCTGACATTGTTTTTCTGGCAATTGAAATGCATGGGAAAGATGGGTTTGAAATCATTGATGGTGTCAGGGGGATGAATTATTTCCCTGTTTTTATTATGACTTCCCCTCATATTCAATATGCTGTTAGGGCTGTAAAATATGCTGTTTTTGATTATTTACTTAAGCCTATTGATTTTAACGAACTAAAAAACTCTATCAATCGCTACAAATCTTTCAATCCTGATAATTCTGCAATTAATATTAATAGTTGTCGGATATGCAATTGCCTCAGTAATCGAGAAAAAGAGGTCTTGTCATACATCATTAAGGGGCACACTAGTCATGAAATTTCTGAAAAATTATTTATTAGTGTATCTACGATAAATTTTCATCGCCAAAACATTTTACTTAAAACGAGTTCTAAAAATTTCGCAGAACTTAGTTATAAAATATCTGAAGTCGAGAATCTGCCGATACAATACAAACTAAACTAGTTTGTTATTCAATCAGCGTTTAGATCAATTTGTATAATTTAGAGATCTTCAATTAATACTTGAATTAATCCATCCACACTATCTTCCAATATATCCAGAACATTTTCGAAACCTTCCGATCCTCCATAATAGGGGTCTGGTACATCTCCGTTATGAGTTTGGCTGAAGTCTGTCATCATTGAAATTTTCTGTTTATGTTCAGGCTTCTGCGCTTTATTCATGAGATTTTGATAATTATTTCTATCCATTGCAATGATATAATCAAAACGATCATAATCAGCTGGACGGATTTGTCGCGCAATACTTGTTAAATTATAAGCTCTCTTTACTGCATGGCTTTGCATACGTTCGTCAGCCCGATCTCCTTCATGATATCCAGAGGTTCCTGCGCTGTCAACAAATACATCCTTATCTAATCCAGCCGCTTTTAATTTGGCTTTTAAAACAGCCTCCGCGCTGGGAGAACGACAAATATTGCCCAAGCAAACAAATAATACGCTTTTTTTCATTTCACTAAAATAAGAAAGATTGATTTTGTTTGAGCTGTGCTAGATTAAATTTTTAATCACTTTTTTAATGAGCGACTACATTTTATCTTAAAATACTATCTTTAGAAAAAACTAAATATGAAAATCAAAGCACTTATATCCTCGATTCTTTTACTGGCTGTTGTGCCTGCATTTGCTCAACTTATAACTGATCGTCCAGACCAAACAGAAAGTGCAGTAGCTATCCCCTTAGGGAGTTTTCAGTTTGAAACAGGATTTTTCTATAGCTCTGCTTATAGCGATCCAAAAGTGAAGAATTATTTGATGCCAACTACTCTTCTAAGATATGGAATAATCAAAGGTTTGGAAATCAGATTTGTAGCTCAATACGGAATTACTAAAGCGGGTAGTTTTAAACACAATGGTTTTAGTGATCTTGAAATTGGAGCTAAATTTGAAATTTTCAGAAGCCCCAAAACAAATATGGCTTTTTTAAGTCATTTGATTATACCCAGCGCTTCAGATGATTATAGGCCTGATAAAATTGGAACGGTTAATAAATTTGCTATTTCGCATGAAATAAGTGAGACGATTGGTATTGCTGGCAATCTTGGCTATAGTAATTTTGGCGAAGGTAATGGTGACTTGACGTATGCTTTAGTGCTTGGCTTTAGTTTGACTGAAAAATTAAGCACTTTTGTTGAGCCTTATGGTGAATTGGTAGGATTTGAGTGGTTTGTATTAAATGTTGATACAGGCTTGACCTATTTAATAAATAATAATATGCAATTTGATGCCTCATTTGGAATAGGCATTTTGCAACAAATGCACTTTTTCTCTATCGGATTTAGCTGGAATATCCCTAAAAAGTAAATTTATTTTTTAACTAAAACCGTTTTATCAAATTAAGATATAATCTGCTATATCTATTTCCCTTCTCAAAAATACTTTCGTAAGAAATTGAAAGCGAGGTCTTTTTTGCGATTTTCCAATTTAAATTAATATCTCCCACATGTTGGACTAGGGTTGAGTTATAGTTGACATAGGTATAATCAACGTAACGATAACTGATGCTACTATATAATTTACCTGCTACTATATCTCGCGAAACGTTTATACTATAAACACTTCCTTTTAGATAGCTGCTATTTAAAAAGGTCGCAGAGAGCCTGACAGCCGCGTCTATACCCGGAACATGACTGAATGAAACAAAGGTGTGTAAATTCTTTGAAGCCGTTGGATCTTGTTTGCGCGAACGGTATCCGGCTTTAATACCTAAAGACACGTTTTTTGAAGGTCGAACATTGACTTGAAATTTAAATCCCTGCAATGTTTCCTCATCAATAAGTCTTTGTACATAGTCTTTATAAGTTTCGTAGAAGATGATGTTTGAGCGTTCGTTATACGTAAGCGAAAAGGATAATTGTTTGATTACACGATATCGGAGCATCAAATATAAATTGCTGATTTTTAGTTTTGATTGTTCTACTTTATTAATTTTTTGGTACATTTCTAATTCGGCTGTGCCAAAAAAGTATAGGCTTTTTAGTAGAGAATTTGAATGTTGAAAATAGGCAATTCGTCGATCCGTATTTCCATTGTTTTTTTGTTCTACAAAGGCAAAACTATTTTCCATTACTCCTTGTTTCCCTTTATAGGAATGTGATAAATAAGCCCCAAATTGAAGAAGATCAGTATTAAATCCATAATCCTGGTAGTCAGGGCGTAAGCCAAGAAAGCCTCCTATAGTGAAACTATTAAGTCTTTTTTCCATTTGTAAACCATCGATAGCACCAATACTTGAAATCTTCGGATTTATTCTTCGTCCAAACCAAAATTGTAAACTTTCAGTGGGTTCATACTTAAGAGCTAGGCTGTATATTTTT
>JBFFMB010000067.1:0-7215 GCA_041554455.1 Bacteroidales bacterium | reverse complement strand
TGTGGATGCCATGATTCCAATTGGGAGAGGACAACGCGAACTTATTATCGGTGACCGTCAGACGGGGAAATCAACAGTTGCTATTGATACCATTATCAATCAAAAAGAATTTTATGACAAAGGAGAACCTGTTTATTGTATTTATGTAGCGATTGGACAAAAAGGATCAACCATTGCTCAACTATATAAAACATTTGAAGATGCAGGTGCTTTGCCTTATACAACCATTGTTTCGGCTACAGCTTCTGATCCTGCTGCCATGCAGTTTTATGCTCCTTTTACAGGTGCAGCCATTGGTGAATTTTTCCGTGATACGGGTCGTCCGGCCTTAGTCGTTTATGACGATCTTTCGAAACAAGCGGTTGCTTATCGTGAAGTTTCATTATTACTTAGAAGACCTCCGGGACGTGAAGCCTATCCTGGTGATGTATTTTATCTTCACTCAAGATTATTAGAACGTGCAGCGAAAATTATCAATTCAGACGAAGTAGCTAAAAACATGAACGACCTTCCTCCTTCATTGAAGGATATCGTAAAAGGGGGTGGTTCCTTAACGGCTCTTCCTATTATTGAAACACAAGCGGGTGACGTTTCTGCATACATTCCAACCAACGTAATTTCGATTACAGATGGACAGATTTTCTTGGAGACTGATTTATTCAACTCAGGTATTCGTCCAGCGATTAACGTAGGTATTTCAGTATCACGTGTGGGTGGTAATGCACAGATTAAATCCATGAAAAAAATTGCAGGTACTTTAAAACTAGATCAAGCTCAGTATCGCGAATTAGAAGCCTTTTCAAAATTTGGATCGGAATTAGATGCTGCAACTATGAAAGTCTTAGGTAAAGGTGCTCGTAATGTTGAGATCTTGAAACAAGGACAATATTCTCCAATGCCTGTTGAAAAACAAGTTGCTATTATTTATTGTGGAACTAAGGGCTTATTGATGGATGTTCCTGTAAGAAGTATCCGCGATTTTGAAATTGAATTTTTACATTTTCTAGAAACTAAACATCGTGATGTTTTAGACAACTTGAGAGCCGGAAAATTGGAAGAGGATGATTTGAAAATACTTGAATCGGTTGCCAAAGACATTTCGCATAAATACACAAAGAAATAGAATTGATTTACGAAACGAAACATAGATAAATGCCAAGTTTAAAAGAAGTACGCACAAGGATTGATTCGGTTAAATCCACTCAGCAAATTACGAGTGCGATGAAGATGGTATCGGCCTCAAAATTAAGGAGGGCTCAAAATGCCATCATTAAATTGCGCCCCTACGCTTCGAAATTAAATGAGATTCTACAAAACTTGAGCACCAGCATTGAAAACAGTGATGAAAATGTTTATTCACAACTTAGGGCTGAAGAAAAAGTACTAATCATTAGTATTTCTTCGAACCGTGGACTTTGTGGGGCTTTCAATGCAAATGTTGTCAAAGAAGTGAATAAACGAATCCATGAAAAATACACTAGCCAAAATGAAAAAGGCAATGTATTTATCTATTGCATAGGGAAAAAAGTGGTAGACTATTTCACGTCAAAAGGATACAATGTGGCAGAAAAAAATATTGCCATTTTTGATGAATTAAGTTTTGAGAATGTTGCCCCTATGGCTGAACAACTGATGCTGGATTTTGCTTCAAAAAAATACGATAAAATTGAAATCGTTTATAATCGCTTCAAAAATGCAGCTACGCAAGAATTAATTGCAGAACAATACCTGCCGATTCAACCAAAGCAAGAAGAAGTAGCAAGTCTAGCTGCCGATTATATTTTTGAACCAAACAAGGAAGACATTGTTCGTGAGATGATTCCAAAATCATTAAAAATTCAACTGTATAAAGCAATTTTAGATTCATTTGCTTCGGAACATGGTGCACGTATGACAGCCATGCACAAAGCAACCGATAATGCGGATGAATTATTAAAAGATCTCAAACTTAAATATAATAAAGCCCGTCAAGCAACCATTACTAACGAAATTCTCGAAATTGTGAGTGGTGCTGAAGCTCTGAAGGGATAATATTTTTATAAATTTATAAAAAGCATGGATTCAAATTGAGTCCATGCTTTTTTTATTCTAGACTTATTTAAGTAATAAACTACCAATTTATCACATCATCAGATCAACATATTAAATTTTGTGTATTTTTGTATTAATTAATCTAAACAAAACCAAAAACATATAGTCATGATAAAAGCCAATGTTGAAAATGCTATTAATGAGCAAATTAAAAAAGAAGAATATTCTTCAAGATTATACTTACAAATGGCCACTTGGTGTGAAGTAAACGGATTGGGTGGTGCTGCTAGCTTTTTATATGCACAAGCCGAAGAAGAACGCACCCATATGTTAAAATTCGTTCATTATTTGAATGATAGAGGTGGACATGCAAAAATGATGAGCCTTGAGCAACCTCCGTTCGAATACAAAAATATTTCAGATATTTTTGATCAAGTGATGAAGCATGAAGAATATATTACAGAATCGATTAACGAAGTGTATGAAGTAACCTTGAATGAAAAAGACTATACTTCTGGTAATTTCCTTCAATGGTTCATCAATGAGCAAATTGAAGAAGAAAGTACCATGCGCGGAATTTTAGATAAAATTCAATTGGTAGGTAATGATAAAGCGGGATACTTCCATATAGATAAAGAATTGGAAGCAATGGCTGCTGCTCGTCCGGATGCGGCTACTCAAGCATAACAACAAATTACTTAATGAATTGAAAACCATTTTGAGAAATCAAAATGGTTTTTTTATATAATATATATAAGAACGCTTCGTATATAGGTATAGTCAATCGCTATGTATAATATATTGGATTTATATTTTTATAAACTTTATGATTGCATATTTTTATACATTAATTCTACAGATATTTTAAAGTCCATCACTGAAACAAAAATGACATCATGAAGAAATTACATCTTTTATTTATCACACTTCTATTCAATGGAATTCTATTCGCAAATCCTAGCTCAAACTGGATGCGTTATGCGTCAATATCACCGAATGGCGAACAAATAGCATTTACCTATAAAGGAGATATCTATCTCGTTGCAGCAAATGGAGGTGAGGCCAAAGCACTGACTTTTCATGAAGCTCATGATTTTATGCCCGTTTGGAATAATGACGGTTCAAAAATAGCATTTGCATCAGATCGTTATGGGAATTTTGACATTTTTGTAATTGAGGCCAAAGGTGGCCAAGCAAAACGACTAAGCTTTCATTCAGCCGATGAATACCCCTATACTTTTAGTCATGATAATGAGCAAATAATTTTTGGAGCTGCTCGTTTAGATGATGTAAATCACAGACAATATCCAACAGCTTCTCAGCCCGAAGTGTATACTGTAAATGCTAATGGCGGAGGAGTTAAGCAATTATGGACCATCCCCGCAGAAGATATTCAAGTGAGTAAAAATGGGCAACAATATATTTATCATGATAAAAAGGGAGGTGAAAACACCTTTCGTAAGCATCATACCTCCTCTATCACAAGAGACATTTGGACCTATGACGTAGCGACAAAAGAACATAAAATGATCATCACTTTTAAAGGCGAAGATCGCAATCCAATTTACAGCCCTGACGAAAAATCTGTATACTATCTAAGTGAGAAAAGTGGTTGTTTTAATGTTCATGAAATGTCATTTTCTCAGCTAAATCAAGATAATCAAATTACAAATTTTGAAAAACATCCTGTTCGTTACTTGAGCATGAGTGATCGAGGGTTATTATGTTATACCCAAAATGGAGATATCTATACTCAACAAATAGGGAAGGAAAATAAAAAAATTGACATTACGATCTCTACTGAAGATAAAAGCAATAATGAACAAATTGTTAAGGTTAGTGGCAGTGTAAATGAAATGGCTGTTTCTCCTGATGGGAAAGAGGTTGCTTATATCGTTCGTGGCGAAATTTTCGTTTCATCCGTAGATGGGAAAATGACCAAACGAATTACAAATACACCTGCTCAGGAAAAATTTGTAAGCTTTTCACCGGACGGGAAGAAACTGCTATATGCTAGCGAACGTGAGGCAAAATGGAGCATTTATCAATCGACCAAAGTATTTGATACTGAACCTTATTTCTTTGCTTCTACTTTGTTAAAAGAAGAGTCGATTATTGAAAACCCAAATGATAATTATGAGCCAAAGTTTTCTCCTAATGGTGAAGAAATTGCGTTTATTGAAAACAGAAATACACTTCGAATTTTCAACTTAGCATCTAAACAAACTCGCACACTCATGGGTTCTGATAAATTGTATTATATGCAAGATGGAGATCAGGGTTTTGAATGGAGCCCCGATAGTAAATGGTTGTTTGTAGAATATAGTCCGGTAATGGCCAATAGCGAAGTTGTTTTAATCGCTGCAGATGGAACACAAAAAATGATCAATCTTAGTGAAAGTGGCTATGGTGATTTTAATCCTAAATGGGTCAATGGAGGAAAACAAATGTTATGGTTTAGCGATCGTCATGGCTTAAAATCATATGCGAATAGTGGCTCTCGTCAATTGGATGTGTATACTTTATTCTTCACAAAAGATACGTGGGATCAATTCAATATGACAAAAGATGAATACGCCTTATGGAAAGAAATTAACAAACCAGATAAAAAAGAGGCTGATAAATCTGATAAAAAGAAAAAGGAAAAAGATAAAAAAGCAAAGCCAAAAACTGAAGACATTAAATTCGATTGGAATGGATTAAACGAACGTAAGAAGCGTTTAACGATTCATTCTTCAAATTTGAGGGATGCTGTACTTTCAAAAGATGGTGAAGATTTATATTATTTATCTCGTTTTGAAAAAGACCTGGATTTATGGACAACGAATATTCGTACCAAAGAAACCAAAATGCTCATAAAATTAGGTGCTAAAAGCGGGAGTTTGGAATGGGATCAAGAAATGAAGAAATTATTCTTATTATCCGATGGTAAGATTTCAACTTTAGATTTAAAAGCTAAAAAGAAGACGCCTGTTAGTATTCAGGGTGAAATTATGTTAGATGTAGCTGCCGAGCGTCAACAAATGTTTGATCATGTGTGGAAAAGAACTGAATCGATGTTCTATATTTCTGGTTTTCATGGAGCTCCTTGGAAAGAGTTAAAAGAAAACTATGAAGCAAAATTACCTTCCATTGCGAATGATTTAGAATTTTCAGAATTATTATCCGAAATGCTTGGTGAATTGAATACTTCGCATACGGGTGCTAGATATCGTTCTTCCTCTCCAGACGGAGATCAAACAGCTTCATTAGGACTGTTTATTGATTATAATTATCAAGGAGAAGGTCTTAAAATTGCTGAACTTATTAAAGATGGACCACTCGATAAAGATCACCTGAAAGTAAAAAAAGGGATGATCATTAAAAGTATAAATGGGGAGATAATTAAGTCAAATATAGATTATGCCAAATACTTAAATCGTTTAGCAGGAGATTTTACAGCCTTGAGCGTTTTGGACCCTGAAACTAATAATACTCAAAACATAACCATAAAACCAATTAGCCTGAGAGAAGAAAGTACATTGCTTTATAATCGTTGGGTAAGGATAAACGAAGAAGAAGTGAATCGCTTGAGTAATGGAACATTGGCTTATGTTCACATCCGTGGAATGAATGATGGGCAATACAGAAATACCTACGAAAAAGTGATGGGTAAATATTTAGATAGAGAGGCCTTAATTGCAGACGTTCGATTTAATGGTGGAGGTGATTTAGTTGGTGATCTTGCGATGTTTTTTACAGGAGAACGTTTTATTGATTATGCTATTGAAGACCGAACGGTTGGATATGAACCAGGCTATCGTTGGAATAAACCATCCTTGGCTATGATTAATGAAGCAGATTATAGTGATGGAAGTTGTTTTGCTTGTGGTTATCAAGATTTAGGCATTGGAAAATTGGTAGGAATGCCTGTTCCGGGGACTTGTAGTTTTGCAGGTTGGGAAATGCTTCAAAATGGTAAAGTTTTGTGGGGTTCAGTTCCTGTAAGCGCTAAAAATAAAGCGGGCGAATGGATGGAAAATAATGAAACGATTCCAGAGATTATGGTCAAAAACAGGCCTGGTATTATTGATAACGGTCGCGATCAACAATTAGAAGCCGCTATTAAAGAATTGATGGAGAGTAAAAAATAATAAGGGGATTAAAGGGGTTGCACCCCGCAGGATGCAACCCCTTTTTACGTTTATATTGAGCGTTCTTTTGCTATGGTTTCTAATTTTTTATACCACTCTTCCCCAAACATTCGAATCAGAGGATCTTTCAAAAATTTATACAATGGTAAGCCAATATTTTTACCTTTTACTCGGGCTGGCTTACAAACCGTCCATTGATGGTAATTTAAGGCCGTTTTATCTGTCAGATGCTTTAAACGTATCGGATATAAATGACAACTTATAGGTTTTTGGAAATCTATTTTTTTCTCCATCCAAGCTTTCTCAATAGCACATAAAGCAATGCCATTCTCAAAATAAACATAGGCACATTCTTTATCCTTTACCAAAGGAGTGACTAATTGTCCTTCGGCATCATAATCAAAAATGCCCTGTTTTTCAATCACAGCTCTTCCTTCTTCATTCATATAAGGCTTAATCTCTTCGATACTATCTTCTATAATATAGAATTCGTGATCTTCGAGTGGGGCTCCAGCATCGCCTTGCACACAGCAAGTCCCTTGGCAAGCCGCCAAATCACAACAAAATTTTACATCCAAAAGATTATCCGAAATCAGTGTATCATCAATTATTATCATGGGGCAAAAGTACACTTTTTGCTAATGTGCTGAGGTGCTAATTAGTCAATTTGTTGATTCGTAAATTTGATTTGTGTTATAGTTTTTAAAGTGTTAATGTTAAACGAAGAATTAAAACAAAATATCACAATTTTATTACAAGCGTATTACTACCGTATCTTAATCGAATGACTATCGTTTTCGCGTGAGGGATAGAAGCGACATCCTTTTTCCCTAAAAAGGGAAAAAGATAAAGCGGATAGCCCGACCCCGAAAGCCAAAGGCGATTCGGGGACACGCTCTAAAAAATATGCCGATTTATTGAATATAAATCAGATAAATTTTTCTAATTTTGCAGCCAAGAAAAATACGAGATAATTAATTAATAATTAAACCCATAGGAGGATAATATGGCATTCAACCTTAGAAACCGAAACTTTTTGAAATTATTGGAT
>JBFFMB010000066.1:0-7271 GCA_041554455.1 Bacteroidales bacterium | reverse complement strand
ATTTATGATGTGTGTTTAAATTTGAAAAAACAAGACAAACTGAATACGTATTATCAAGCCCTGAAAGATTATTTTGAGCGAGTACCCGAATGTGAAATTGATCAAAAAGCTGTTTTTAATGCTGTTGTTGATATTCGAAACAGCAAACTCCCTGACCCTGATAAAATTGGAAATGCGGGAAGCTTTTTCAAAAATCCTGTCGTTTCCGAGAAGCAATTTTTAGATTTAAAAGTGAAATTACCTGATATTGTAGGTTATATACAAAGCAATGGAGAAGTGAAATTAGCTGCTGGTTGGTTAATTGATAAAGCAGGACTGAAAGGATATCGGGAAGGAGATGCTGGCATTCATGAAAAACAAGCTTTGGTTTTGGTAAATTATGGAAAGGCTAGTGGCAAAGAAATCTATGATCTTTCAGAAGAGATTAAGAATAAAGTTCAAACTATTTTTGGTGTAAGCATTGAACGAGAGGTTAATATTGTTTAATTTCTCAATGCTACTCATTTCTTTTTTATCCCTATTTTTGTTTTAGTGAACTCAAAAAAAATACATAAGTTTTTGAAAGCGAAGCTCAATTATTTTGAAGCTGCAATATGGATTACAGCTCTAATTCTACTTGCTTTTACACCTGTCAATAGTGAACATTATAGCCTATGTGTTTTTAATAATTTAGGCATTGGGTTTTGTCCCGGTTGCGGCTTAGGACATTCTATCAGCTTTTTATTCCACGGAAATTTTGCAGCCTCTTTTAATGCTCATCCACTTGGAATTCCTGCTGTGGCCATATTATGTTATCGTATTTTCATTATCTTTAAACAGAATAAAAAACATCAATCGATATAAAACTATTTAGCTATGGCAAATATTCTTCAATTTATGCCCGAACTCACAGGATTTGAGTTGCATTACGTTCAAAGTTTAACTGAAGATTTTGACGAAAAAAAGATGCTTAATTATGCAAATCTTTATCGTGCTCGTCGAAAAGATCCTCAATTAATTTTGCTTACTACTTTATTAGGATTTATTTTTGTTGCAGGGATTCAACGAATATTACTCGGACAAATTGGGATGGGGATTCTTTATATTTTTACAGGAGGTTTATGTTTGATTGGAACCATTGTTGATTTGATCAATTATCAGGATTTGGCATTTCGTTTCAACCAGCAAGTAGCTAGCGAATGCAAAATGCATATTGATTCCTACAAATAAGTTGTTCAATTAGTGGGTGATTAAACCTCCATTGCTCCAATTAGATCGTTTATATCTGAAACGCCATTTTCATTGCAGTAATCTTTGATTCCCTCAATAACTTTTAGACATACCTGAGGATCAATAAAATTAGCTGTGCCAATTTGGATAGCAGTTGAACCTGCCAATATAAACTCAATGGCATCTGTCGCATTCATGATACCGCCCATCCCAACTATTGGGATTTTCACGGCATTAAAAACTTGCCAAACCATACGTAAAGCAATGGGTTTAATAGCAGGGCCAGATAGTCCACCAGTGATAGTCGAAAGTATAGGTTTGCGTGTTTTTGAATCAATGGCCATTCCAAGAAACGTATTTACCAAAGAAACAGCATCAGCACCAGCTCCTTCCACCCCTTTAGCAATTTCAGTAATGTCAGTTACATTAGGCGATAATTTTACGATCAAGGTTTTATCGTAGGCTTTACGAATAGCTTCAGTAACTCTAATTGCAGATGGACAACTTACGCCAAAAGCCATGCCCCCTTCTTTAACGTTGGGACAAGAAATATTCAACTCAATAGCTTCGATGCCTTCAATTTCGTTTAATTTCTCAGTAACTGCGATATAATCTTCTACAACAGACCCATTCACATTAGGAATGATTTGCGTATTTAAATTTTTGATGCGTGGGTAAATGGTGTTGATAAAATAATCAATGCCTTTGTTTTGGAGACCCACAGCATTTAGCATCCCGGAAGGAGTTTCAGCTAAACGAGGATAAGCATTCCCTTCTCTATTGTGCAATGTAAGCCCTTTAACAAAGATGCCCCCCAATTCGTTGAGGTCTAAGAAATCGCTAAATTCTTCTCCAAATCCAAAGGTGCCCGAAGCGGTAGTGACAGGATTTTTTAATTTAAGATTGTGAACTTTTGTATTTAAATCTACCATTTTAAATCGTTTACATTAAACACCGGACCTTCGGTGCATACACATTTATTTCCTTGAGTGGTTTCAGTAACGCAGCATAAGCAGGCGCCAAATCCACAAGCCATTGTGTTTTCAAGTGAGGCTTCGCATTCAATATTTTTTGCTTGAGCAATCTTTGCAACGGCTTTCATCATGGGGTCGGGACCACAGGTATATATTTTTTTGAATTCGGAGATATTTTCCCAAACACTATGCTTAGTAAGCATTCCTTTTTCGCCTAGCGACCCATCTTCGGTGGTAATAAAAACGACTCCATATTTTTCAAATGCGTTGACCAGATGGATATCCTTTGAAGAACGAGCTCCAAGCAGATACACAACTTCAGAACCAGATTCTTTAAGCATTTTACCCAATAAAAGTAGCGGGGCAACCCCTGATCCTCCACCTATTAGCAATGCTTTCCCTTCTTTATTTTCTGAGAAAGAATTCCCAAGTGGATAAATCATATTTACATTCTCACCCTTTTTAACTTTACTCAAAAGATCGGTTCCTTTGCCTATGTTTTTGATAAAAAAACTGAGGGTCTTTTTATCAAAATTAACATCATAAATTGAAAATGGTCGTCTGAGGAATACATCAGCTGTTTTATCAACTCTCACTTCAGCAAAATTTCCAGGCTTAATGTTTTCAGGAATTACAGGTAAATTTAACTCCAGAATATAAGTGTCGTCATTGAGCATTATGACCTGATTTACACTACAATCCTGTATTTTTTTCATCTGATATGTTTTTTATAAAGTTAAAAAAAATCCGTCGCTGGGACGGATTCAAATTATTTATTTTCAGAACTTTCTTCTTCTTTCGGATTTTCGTCAACTTTCTCAGCGTCTTCTTTTTCAGCCTCCAAATCCTCAAAATTCATTAAATCTTTTTCGAGTAAGAGATTATACCATTGAATGACTTTTTTAATGTCAGAGGTATATACCCTCTCTTTGTCATAGTCCGCTAAAACTTCTTCAAAAAATGACTTCAGTTCTTTAGCCTCTGATTTGTGATTAATGGCAGCTTTGCCATCTTGCTTATCAAAAATATTTTTAAAAACATCTTTCAAAGGCACATCTTCAGTTTCTGAAAATACACTGATTTCTTCCAACGAACTAACCCTGTCGCTTGAAAAAGCTGTATGACGTTTCCCATCTAATAATGATTCAACAACCACACCATTTTTGGTTTGAGCAACAACTTTAAAAAGTCCTGGCTTACCTGCTATTGATAATATTTTGCTTAAGTCCATATAAATTTAAAATTTGCGCAAAAGTAGGAAAAATAATTATAAGAAGTGCTTAGAATCCTAAAATACTTAGAGTGTTTAGAGAATTAAGGTCTTACTTATATTGAACTTCAGACACTCCTTACTCCAGCTCACTTCAGACACTTATAATTCTTGTATTCACCTATTCTCCATCCAGTATACTTCTCAATAAATTGCAAAAAAGCGGTTCGTCTATCAAAGTTTTTTTGTGATGGGTCAAAGTCAAATTCCCAATTAACGCGATCTATTCTTTCTTGTATTAGTTTGGGATGCTTTCCTTTGAAATGTTTTAGCGAATCAATGTCTGAATAATCAAATTCATCGGATGAAGGAAATCGTTTGGCATTTTCAGTTTCGCTTCTATAAAGGCTTCTGGAGCTTTTTACTTTTTCTTTTTGAACTTCTGGCGGTTTCACCCATCCATAATGATATATGCAAGCATCAATGGCTTTGACTCTTAGTTTTTGGTTGTTTTTTCGAAAACCTTGTGCATCCTTATATGATTTAATCGCGGGGTCATTTTTGATGATTCTAATTTCTTTTCGATACCAGCGTCTTGAATCACCTACAAAATCATAAGAACCATAGAAATGCAAATAGTTGAAAAGCAATCCTTCTACCTTTTCATCATCTTTCCATTTAAGCATGCTATCATGGATGATGTCAAAGTCTTTCTCGTGGATTACTTCATCGCCTTGGATATAAAATGCCCAATCGCTGTCTTTTGAAATTTCTTTAAAAGCTTTATCCGTTTCAAGAGCAAGCACTCTGCCTCCTTTGCGCATAGTGTCATCCCAAA
Source organism: Bacteroidales bacterium (assembly GCA_041554455.1). Classification (GTDB taxonomy): domain Bacteria; phylum Bacteroidota; class Bacteroidia; order Bacteroidales. The sequence continues at coordinate 3,040 of JBFFMB010000066.1, read as the reverse complement.
CGGTTTCAATAATTTTGATTTTTGGATCTTGAATGCTTTGAATGAGTTCTAGGGTTTTGTCATCAGAATTTCCAACAGCAATCACAAATTCATCGCAAAGGGGCAATACCGATTGGATGGCTTCAAGGATGGGGAAATCAAATTTTATGGCGTTTCTGATGAAACTAAAACCGCTAACCTTCATTTCAAATTAAAGTTTAAAAAAACCTGTATAATTATGCGGCGTAATTTGTTTGAGTTCGTCCTTCAATTTCGGGCTAATGTCTAATCTATCAACAAACTCATGGATGCTATTTTGATCTACTTTGGTGTTTTTGCGAGTCAGGTCTTTAAGTGCTTCGTAAGGATTGGGGTAATTTTCACGACGCAAAATGGTTTGAATAGCTTCGGCAACTACTGCCCAATTTTGTTCCAGATCGAAAGCTAGTTTATCTTCTTTCAGAATGACTTTATCCAATCCTCTTAAGGTTGATTTTATAGCGATACACATATAAGCCAGTGGCAGACCAACATTTCGTGTAACGGTTGAGTCTGTTAAATCGCGCTGCAAACGGGAAATGGGAAGTTTAGCTGCCAAATGCTCACTAATGGCATTAGCCAACCCTAAATTTCCTTCCGAATTTTCAAAATCGATGGGGTTCACTTTGTGTGGCATAGCCGATGATCCAACTTCGCCCACTTTAATTTTTTGTTTGAAATACTCCATCGAAATATAAGTCCACATATCGCGATCAAGATCAATGATGATATTACAAATACGTTTCAGCGTATCAAAATAGGCTGCCATATTATCGTAATGCTCAATTTGAGTGGTGGTTTGCAAACGAGTTAAACCTAGTTTCTCTTTTAGGAATTTGTTCCCAAATTCCACCCAGTCAATTTTTGGATAAGCCACATAATGGGCATTGAAATTTCCAGTTGCTCCTCCAAATTTTCCATTAACTGGAATGTGTTGGAATAAACTTATCTGATTTTGGATACGTTCAAAAAAGACATAAATTTCTTTTCCAAGTAAGGTTGGTGATGCCGGCTGTCCATGAGTACGAGCTAATAATGGGATGTCTTTCCAATCAGTAGCAAGGGCTAGTAATTTATCTTGTAATTGATCAATTAGTGGCATTAGAACTTCACTATGAGCCTCCTTCATTGAACAGGGAATCGCTGTATTGTTGATGTCTTGAGAGGTTAGTCCAAAGTGAATAAATTCTTTAAATTCGCTAATTCCTAATTCATCAAATTTCTCTTTTAGATAATACTCAACTGCTTTTACATCGTGATTAGTAACCTTTTCAATATCTTTTATTTTTTGAGCTTCTTCTTCATTAAAATTCTCAACAATGGCTTGAAGATCTTTGAACGAGTTTTTATCAAATTTTTTCAATTGAGGAAGAGGAATTTCGCATAAAGCAATAAAATATTCAATTTCTACATAAACGCGGTATTTTATCAAACCGGCTTCGGAGAAATAGGAAGAAAGTGCTTCCGTTGATTTTCTGTATCGCCCATCAATAGAGGTGATGGCATTTAATGCTGTGATGTCCATAGTCAATAATTTTGCCTAACAAAGATAAGAAAGATAGGGGAATGATACACATTTTTTTATGGTGGAGAACAAGGAAGCCATCCTCTATTGAGGATGGCTTCCTTGTTCTCCAGTGATAGACTATTCTTCTAATAGAGGATTATAATGTCATCAAAATTAATGTTTTATGAGTTTTTCTTTTTAATCGATTCTTGATATTTAAATATTTTGTATTAAATTTGCAGAAATAATATAAAAATAAAAGCCGGAAAACCGCCCCATACTTCCTATAAGTTTTGGGAATAAATGATCTAAATTACATAAAAAGAAAAGCGAGCTAAACTCCTGTTTAGTAAGGCTTTTCATATCAATTGAACTCATAAATATTTTGAGGCAAATTGTTGTAATTAGATTATTTTATATTCAATTAAATTTTAATAAAAAAGACTGTACATCTAATTGCAGTATTTGTCTTGTACATTTTAAAAAACAAGAAAAATGCTAGTAAATAAAAAAATAAGAGAGGAGCTATATGAGTTGTTTTTGCTTATTAAGCTTCAAGACAGAAATGCGAGCCCATCTCTAGATAAACAAGTAAAAATTGAACAAATCATAGGATATCTTGAATTGGTTCATGCTGAAATAAGGAAGATATCCAAAAAAAGAAAAATTATATTAATTGATAGTGGTGCAGGGAATTGTTATTTAAGTTATTTGCTTTATTATTACTATACTAAAATTGACGATAGAGCCATAGAAATACATTGCATTGACAATAATGAAAAGCTGATGCAAAAGAACACACAGCTAGCCAAAAAAATGGGCTTTGATACGATGTATTTTCATGCAAACGATATTAACGATTTTTATTTTGATGGTAAAGTAGATATGGTTTATTCTCTTCATGCATGTGATACTGCAACTGATAAGACCATGTATTTGGGAGTTAGGCTAGGTGCAAAATTCATCTTCTCAGTTGCTTGTTGTCAAAAAACCTTAAGTATTAAATCTAAATCTTTAAAGTCAGTTATCCGACATAAATCATTCAGAGAAAAAACACTAATGATGATAGCTGATTCGCTTCGTGCACTGCTTTTAGAGCAATCAGGTTATAAAGTTGATATATTTGATTTTGTTTCTTCACGTTATACTGATAAGAATACCATGCTTAGAGCTGTTAAATCTACACCCAAAAAGGATATTGATTTTGCACAGGAATATGAAAAGATTAGCACTGAATTCAAAATGAGGCCTTATTTGGAGGAACTCTTATTGAAGGCAGTTTAGTTCAATCAATTTCTTGATTATGGTCAATATAATTTTGGATGAAATGCTAATACATAATTTTTAAAAGCATTAATTTTATAAAATAATTAATATGCAATAATATGATCAAAAAAGCGATTTTGATTATTGGTATTCTATATTGTTTTCCAAATGCAGGCTACTGCCAATCAATATATAGTGATTCTATTACTTATCTAAATCAAGGAACACCAGATTTGAAGGCAACAATTT
>JBFFMB010000065.1:0-7280 GCA_041554455.1 Bacteroidales bacterium | reverse complement strand
TGTAATAAATCTGTGAAGCCTATGATCCCATTCATGGGAGTACGGATTTCATGAGAAATGTTTTGTAGAAAGGCCGTTTTTAAACGATCATTCTCTTTTGCCTTTTGTTCGGCATTTCTTATTTTAATGAGGTGTTTTTTAAGCAATGAATAGAACAATATGGCGGTAATAATAACATAAAACCAGCCCTTATAGGTTTGAAGCTTTGTTAATAAATCTGCGTTTTTAACAAAGTAATGAAGTGCTTTATCAGAAAATAAAATCCATATACCTCCAAGAATTATGTAAGCAAATGTAATTCTATATTCAAATTTGAAAATTGACTTCATAAACCATCATCATTAAGAATGAGTATTTCTCGTTTAATCTTTTTTTAGAGGCCCTTTTGTACTATTAGTAATTACAGTGTGGTGAATATAAGTACAAATTAGAAATAAGTCAATAAAAATGGCATTTTAGCCTGAATAAGAAAGACTTAGTAGGGATCCTATTTAACAAAGTCAATTTCTTTCGGATTTTTCCCGTATTGATTATCTCCGAAAGTACTATCACTTAACAAGAAAACCAATAAAATAATAGTCCCAACTAGAGGAATAAAACCAAGCAATATCATCCAACCACTTTTTCCTGTATCATGCAATCTTCTTACCGTTACAGCTATGCTGGGGATAAAGAGTCCTATTGAGTAAATGATTGAAATAAATGCGAAGGGAAACACGCCAAAGCCTAAACCTAAGAGAGATCCAATAATTAAGAGTCCAGTTGTAATAAGAAAATTGATTAATTGAAACATCCAATACTCCATACGTCTTGCGCGTCCGTCGAAGTTTGAGTAATTTGTTAATACTTTAATATACCATTCCATAATTTTTTGTTTTATTGGAGATGTTTTTTATCAAATATAATCATATTTGGGGATAACTACTTTGTGTATAATTTAAAGGGGTGATCTATTCTAATAAAACGAAAAACCCCCTCATTTTAGCAATGAAGGGGTTTGTTTATTTTATGAATTGATTTTTATTTCTTTTGTCTTTTACGATCAACTTCATTAAGCAATATTTTACGCATACGAATATGCTTTGGTGTAACTTCAACATATTCGTCTTCACCAATATATTCGATGGCCTCTTCCAATGAGAATTTTATGGCTGGAGTAATGGTTACTTTGTCGTCATTACCCGAGGATCTCATATTCGAGAGTTTCTTTGTTTTAATTACATTGATCACAATATCTTCATAGCGATTACTCTCGCCTATCACCTGACCACCATAAATTTCTTCATTTGGATTGACAAAAAATTTGCCTCTGTCTTGAAGTTTATCAATAGAATAGGCAATAGATGTTCCTTGCTCTTGCGAAATCAAGGCTCCATTTCTTTTTGCATGTATCTCGCCTTTCCAAGGTTCGTAACCTTTGAAACGATGCGAAATTACTGCTTCGCCTTCAGTTGCAGTCAGTACTGGATTGGTTAATCCAATCAAGCCTCTAGCTGTAATTTTAAACTCAAGATTGATCCGATCATTTTTTGTTTCAATGTTTAAGATATCACCTTTACGTTTGGTCACAATCTCAATGACTTTACCAGAAAATTCTTCAGCAACATCCACATATAAAAGCTCAACGGGCTCATGTTTATGACCATCAATTTCTTTGATGACCACTTTTGGTTGACCTAGTTGCATTTCGAAGCCTTCGCGTCTCATGGTTTCGATCAAAATTGATAAATGAAGAATCCCTCGTCCATAAACCAACCATTTATCAGCCGAATCCGTATCTTCAACTTTTAGGGCTAGGTTTTTCTCTGTTTCTTTATATAACCTTTCTCTGATACGCTGCGAAGTAACGTATTTTCCATCTTTCCCAAAAAATGGAGAATTATTAATGGTGAAAAGCATACTCATCGCAGGCTCATCTATTGAAATCGGTTTTAAAGCTTCTGGAGTCTCAACATCAGCAATGGTATCCCCGATATCAAAATTTTCGAGACCCATAACAGCTACAATTTCACCCGATTTAACCTCTTCTTTCGTCTTTTCTTTTCCTAAACCTTCGAAACGGTATAATTCTTTGACGGTCGATTTATTAATTAGTCCATTCCGTTGAACAACCGATACCTGATCGCCCATTTTAATGCTTCCTCTGTGAATTCTTCCTACGGCTATTCGTCCAGTATATGATGAGTAATCCAAGGAACTGATCTGAAGCTGTAAAGTGCCAGGAGTATCTGTTGGAGGTTTTATATAATCAATAATTGTATCTAAAAGGTAGGTGAGGTCGTTGGTTGGGTTTTGCCAATCGGGTCCCATCCATCCTTGTTTAGATGAACCGTATACGGTTGGGAAACTTAATTGCTCTTCAGTGGCATCCAGAGAGAACATTAAGTCAAATACTTTTTCATTGACTTCCTCGGGACTACAATTGGGTTTATCCACTTTATTGACAACCACAATTGGTTTCAATCCTAATTCAATGGCTTTTTGCAATACAAAACGAGTTTGTGGCATAGGGCCTTCAAAGGCATCTACCAATAAAAGTACGCCATCAGCCATATTTAATACGCGCTCAACTTCACCCCCAAAATCGGAGTGACCAGGAGTGTCTATAATGTTGATCTTAGTTCCTTTGTATCTTACGGAAACATTTTTTGATAAAATGGTGATCCCTCTTTCACGTTCTAAGTCGTTAGAATCCAGTATTAAGTCTTCTACTTCTTGATTATCTCTGAATAGTTTTACTTGATGCAAAATACGATCAACCATAGTCGTTTTACCATGGTCAACGTGTGCAATAATTGCTATATTTCTTATATCCATAATGTTATGCTCTTAAGCCAAAATTTTTGCAAAAGTACTTAACAACTTCATGCAAATTACATTGATACTCTTTTTTTAGGTAATAATTTAAATAATATCTAGAGAATTCAATATGTTTTGAATAATAAAAAAAAAGATCCCGATGATAATCGAGATCTTTCTATTATTTAAATTGAATATTTAGGTATTATTTTTGTTTTGCAGGTGTTGAGAATGGAGGAGGAGTCATATCAATTGTTGGTTGTTTTTCAATGAGCAATAACATTTCTTTAACAGCACGTTCCAATTGAGGATCGATACCATTTGTCAATGATTTTGCATCTTGACGGACTTCAATATCTGGATAAGCACCCTTGTTTTCGGTTACCCATTCTTTTTTAATGGGGTCGTAAACAGCATTATCAGGAGCAGTAAGTGCACCCCCATCAACTAAACTATAATGGATGGACGATTTTACCAATCCTCCCCAAGTTGTTTTTCCAACGATTAGTCCTGCTTTTTGCTGACGGAATACCCATGGGAAGAAATCTCCACCGGAACCTGCCATCTCATTGATAAGTAAAATTTTCGGACCAAGAATTCCACCGGGTAAGCGGAAAGGTTTACCATTGGGGACTTCATTTGTTAAGCCTGCTCGTAGGCTGCGAGTCATCAAATCAACCATATAATCATCCAAATATCCTCCTTGATTAAAACGCTCATCAATGATCGCTCCTTCTTTATCTTGTTGTGCAAAGAAATAGCGATTGAACGATATCGTTCCTGGAGATGAGGTATTGGGAACCCAAATATAGGCCAATCTACCATTTGATAATTTATCAACCATACGTCTGTTATCTTCTACCCAGGCTCTTTTACGGAGCGCATTTTCACTTCTGATTGGCTCAACAATTTCTTTCCAGCTACCTTCGAATTTAGGCTCTTTATTGATGTGAAGAGTGGTTTGTTGTCCAGCAGTACCATCCAAAAATTCATAAGGGTTATCAGAAGATTTTAGCTCTTTGCCATTAATTCCAACTATATAGTAGCCCTCTTCGATTTTCATTCCCGGTTGATCCAGTGGCCCTGTTAGATCAGGATTCCAGCTTTCTGTTGTGTATATGCGTTTAATGTTCCAGGCATTATTTTCTATAACTAAATCAGCACCAAGAAGCCCAACTGTTGATTTTTCAACTTCAGGAAAATCTCCACCATAAACAAAACTATGTCCTACGGAAAGTTCGCCATTGACTTGATCCAGAATATAATTAAGATCTGTGCGGTGTTTTACGTATGGAACTAGAGGAGAATATTTATCGTAAACAGCATTCCAGTCTCTGCCATGCATATCAGGATCATAGAAATAATCGCGTTCGTAACGCCAAGCTTCTTCAAAAATTTGTTTCCACTCATCCATTCTGTTCAGTTTCATTTTTAAGCTAAATTTCATGGATTCTGCGTCTTTACCATTTGGTCTTGACGCATCCATTACTTTCCAGCTTCCATTTACTTGAGCAAGTAATTTTTTGGCATCTGCAGATATCGATAGTTGACTAACACCACTCACAAATTCTTTGGCTTCACGCTTTTTAAGATCAAATTTTTGGAGGGTATATCCTCTGCTGTTTGGGATGTGCTCACCAATAAATACAGATCCACTAGGACCACTTAATGTGAAACCATAATTTCGTTTTGGAATGGGAAGAGACAGGGTTCTGCGTTCGATTCCGTCAAAGTCAATTGTCATGGCTTTTTCAACTTTTTCTTCCGCTTTCTCTTCCTCTTTTCCTTTTTTCTTTTTGTCTGCTTTCTTTTCGCTTTTTGTCGATTCTTTTTCTCCCTTTTTGACTTCTTCTTCATCGCTTTGCGCTTTAAATGGAGAATCATCGTCTTTTTGGAGATTGATGATGTATGCAGCGTACTCAGGATTGGCAGTCATTGCACTTGTACTCGCCCAATTACTGGCAAGAGCCAAATCGGTACTAGCTAAGAAGTAAAGATGTTCTTTGTCAAGATCCCATGCAGGGGAGAAGGCATCTGCAAATGAATCAGTAAGTGCGGTCACTTTTTTATCATCTAATGACCAGACTTTGACTTGTCTGAAATTATTATTGCCAGTCTTAGAGTAAGCTAACCATTTTGAATCAGGAGACCAACAAATGCCCATAGAACCACGTTCTAGATTTATCCCTCCAACATCCGCTGTGAGTATGCTTTCTTTTTCTAAGTCTACAACTCTAATTCTTACGTCATCATCAACAAAAGCAATATACTTGCCATCGGGCGACCAAGTTGGTTCCCAGGCCATTTTTGAAATACCTATGGAGATGCTTTTTGGTTCTGTTAATCCATCTTGAGTTGAAATCATGAGTGCATATCCTTTTCCACCTTTATCGGAGAACCATGCCACTTGATCTCCTTTTGGAGACCATATTGGAGCTCTGTCGGCAGCATCTGAACTATTGGTGAGATTTCGAGTATCACCATGCTCAACGGGTGTTGTGAAGATTTCACCACGCGATTCCATGATTGCTCTTTTCCCGGTAGGAGAAATGGATACAGATCTTGGTCGGCGACTTACATCTTCCCATTTTGTTTCTGCCCAAGGAAAATCGGCATTGATGGTGAAATTTAGTTGTTCCGATTTATTATTTAACGGATCTAAAAGATGGAGATAGCCATCATGCTCGAAAGCAAGCTTGTTTTGATTTCCATCGACCCATTTTACATCGGTTCCTTTAAAATGGGTGATTTGTTTTAATTCGCCAGTTTTTGGTGAATAAGCCCATATGTTTACAGTCCAATCTCTATCTGATAAGAAATAAATTTGGTCTCCTATCCATAAAGGTTGTGTATCTGTTGTTTTTTCGTTAGGTAATAAGGTTTCGCTCAAATCATTTAAATCTAAAATGATTAAAGGTGTATTTTGCCCACCTCTATAAGCTCGCCATTCAATATCCCACCGACTCATTTTATCAATGATGATTTGATTGCCATCGGGAGCAAATGAACCGTCAAAACCCCATTGGGATGTTAACATACTTGGGTTTCCTCCTTGATACGGAATAGTCCATAAGCGATTAATCGATGTTGGAGCGGTTTCTCTGCTAGATGCATAGAGTACTTTTTTTCCATCAGGAGTCCATCCTCTGGCACGAGAGTCACTAGGATGCCATGTTAATCTCTTGGGTGTTCCTCCTTCTACGGATACCGTATAAACTGCATTGCTTCCAGAACGATTGGATGTAAAAGCAATTAATGTTCCATCAGGAGAAAAATGGGGATCACTTTCAACAGCTGGGGTGCTTGTTAATCGCACAACCTTTTGACTTTCAAAGTGGCTTACCCAAATATCGCCACCATAGGCAAATGCGATGTGAGTTGGGCTTATACTTGGCTGCCTTAACAAACGTGTACCTTGCGAAAAGGTATTGCTTGTCAGTGTTATAAAGCAAAATGCAATTAATAATAATTTAGAACTTACAATCTTGTAATTCCTTTGTCTAAATAGATTCATACATTGTTTTTTAAGATTAATTTAAATTTTGGAGGTAACACTAAACAAATATATAGTTTTATTTAATTTCTCTTTTTTATTAAAACGATAAATCGACAAAATAGGATAGTAATTCGATGAAATTTCTTTGTGATGGTTATTATGCTATTTTTTTCTAATCAGATAAAAGCACATACTTAAAAAGTATCTCAGCGTCCAACCAGTCCAATTGTATTTGGTTTTTAGGATTTTATGATCAGTAATTACTGTTTGTTTTTCTGATTCTTTACGAAGCCTTTTTAAATAAATAAAGGCAGGAACAGCTAGCAAATAGTATAAGTGGATTAGTTTGCGTTTTTTTCTTTTCGGAATGCTTAAAGAGTTTATGGTTTCAAAGTTCAGTGATAAATATTCCTCTAGTTTTGTTTCAATTTTTTCAATAGCTGAAATCCATTTAGTCGCAAAAGTTTCGACACCTTGTTCTAAATCCTGTGCAATATCAAAAATATCATCAATGATTTGCACAAGCCCACCTAATTGATAAAATAGTTTTTTTTCATTTTCGTTAAACGAACGTTCCAAGGTACTAGCCCAAAATAAAAAAGAAGCTCCGCCTTTTTCAAGGGTTAGAGTATCGATGGTTTTTATATCAATTGTTTGATTTTGCAGTCGACTATGTAGCTGAGCATCCATCACTCTGTTGCACTCAGTATCAAAATTTTCTATGTTTTTTATGTGTGTACGTAGATCTAATAGGAAATCGGTATAAAGCCCTTTGTAGATATCATCACTTTTAAATTCATTGGGTGTAAAGGTCAGTATTTGTAAGTCTTCTTTACGAATAGCTGTCATATCGCAAAAGCGATCGTAAATAGGTGTGATCGCTCCAGCCAATGATAGGTTTTTGAATTCAGTTTTCGTTAATTTTTTTTCAGTAAGATATTCAATATAGAGTCCAAAAAAAGTGGTGATTTTAGTAGCATAACCC
>JBFFMB010000064.1:0-7291 GCA_041554455.1 Bacteroidales bacterium | reverse complement strand
TAGCGTCTAGTTCTTGGGAGAGTGTTACGGTTCGGTTCTTTCGAGATTTCTCCTCATTCCATTCGTTCGAAATGACAAGAAAAATGAATCACGCTACTATTGCTGTCATTTCGAAGAAGCGTAGCGAAGAGAAATCTAAAATGGAATCTAAATTATTCAAAATTGAGAAAGAGATTTAGCTTCACTGATGTAGATTTCTCACTCCCTTTGAAACAAAAAAAATCCCTCACTAATAAAAAAAGCAAGGGATCAAATCTATTTTATCTAACGTCTAATGTCTAAAATCTAAGGTCTAGCATTAATACAAAAACTTATTATAGGGATAACGCTTTGCATGCATTTCCTTCACATGTTTATAAATGATGTCTTTAAACTCGTAGTAATTTTCTTTTTCCGTAGCGGAAATAAAAATAGTCGGCGTATTGATCTTCGCCATCCATGTCTTTTTCAGATCATCGAGCGTATAGTTTTCTTTAGTGACAGGGGAGAGGTCGTCCTCTTCTTTTTCCACGAAAGTGTAAGCATCGATCTTATTAAACACCAATAAAGTGGGTTTATCAATCACATTGATATCAGCCAGGGTTTGATTTACAATTTTAATTTGTTCTTCAAAATCAGGATGCGAAATATCCACAATATGAATGAGTACATCAGCTTCGCGAACCTCATCCAAAGTCGATTTAAAGGACTCCACCAATCCGTGAGGTAATTTGCGGATAAATCCAACGGTATCGGTAAGCAGGAAAGGCAAATTGTCGATCACTACCTTGCGAACCGTCGTGTCGAGCGTAGCAAACAATTTATTTTCGGCAAATACTTCCGATTTACTGAGCAAGTTCATTACGGTGGATTTCCCCACATTGGTATATCCAACCAAGGCAACCCGAATCAGACTCTCACGATTTTTACGTTGAGTGACTTTTTGTTTATCGATCAGTTTCAATTTCTTTTTCAGCAAAGAAATCTTATCGCGGATAATTCGTCTGTCGGTTTCAATCTCCGTTTCACCAGGTCCACGCATTCCAAGTCCCCCACGTTGACGCTCAAGGTGAGTCCACATACGGGTTAAACGTGGCAATAAGTAATTGTATTGAGCCAACTCAACCTGTGTACGGGCATGAGCTGTTCGGGCACGTTTGGCAAAAATATCAAGGATCAAATTGGTTCGATCCAAGATCTTGCATTTCAATACCCGTTCCACATTCCGTAATTGAGAGGGGTTCATCTCATCATCAAAAACGGCTAGTTCGATATCGTTATTTTCAATATATTCGGCAAGTTCCTCTAATTTACCGGTTCCTACAAAGGTTTTGGGATTGATCATCTCCAGACTTTGTACAAATCGTTTAATAGGAATACCACCAGCCGTTTCTACTAAAAAGGCCAATTCGTCAAGATATTCTTTGACCCGATCGAGATCGACTTCTTTGGTCGATACTCCAATAAGGATCGTTCTTTCTGGCTCAGGTTTTGAATGATCGATTAGATGTCCCATAATTTAAAATTGTCTGAAACCAATGATTTCCCGAACTTCTTTAATGGTTTTTGAAGCACTCTCGCGGGCTTTTTCAGCACCATCTTTTGCAACTTTACGAAGCAAATCAGTATTGTTTGTATAGTATTCAATTTTTTCGCGGAATGGCTCCGTATACTTGATCATATCCTCGGCCAATTGTTTTTTCAAGTCGCCATAACGGATCTCGCACTTATTATACAGATCATCAAAATGTTGAACGACCTCTTCTGTAGACACTATCTTCAGTAAGGTGAACAAATTATCGATGGCCTCTGGTTTTGCTTGATTCATTTCAGTAGGACCACTATCCGAAACCGCACGCATGATTTTTTTGCGCATTGTTTTTGGATCTTCGGCCAAATAAATGGCGTTGTTATCACCTTCCGATTTACTCATTTTCCCACTCCCACTTAAACCGGGGATTCTTACCAAAGCATTGCCAAAATTATAGGCTGAAGGAATAGGGAAATAATCATTTTTATAAATGCGGTTAAAACGACGGGCAAAAGTACGCATCATCTCTAGGTTTTGTTCCTGATCTTGTCCAACCGGAACTTTGGATGCACGATGAATAATCACATCAGCAGCCATCAAGGTAGGATACGTAAGCAAACCCGCATTGACATTTTCAGGGTTTTGGCGAACCTTATCTTTAAAAGAAGTACAGCGTTCCAATTCTCCCACATAAGCATTCATATTCAATAGCAAATAGAGCTCGATGATTTCGGGCACATCGCTTTGCACATATATTGTCGATTTTTCGGGATCAAGACCACAAGCCAAGTATTCTGACAAAACGGTTTTAACACTCGAATGTAAATTTTCAGGCGTAGGATGCGTGGTTAGTGAATGATAATCAGCAATGAAAAAATAGCACTTATTTTCCTCCTGCATTTTTACAAAATTCTTGATCGCACCTAGATAATTTCCGAGGTGTAGATTTCCTGTGGGTCTAATTCCGCTAACTACTGTTTCCATGAATGCAAAAATATAAAAAATGCGGGTTTTTGAAGAACAAAACCCGCATTGATGAATAAATTCTTTACTACATCTTTATTTCGTCGTCCTTGCTGTTGAAGAAATGATATTCGAGTAAATGGTACGAGCTCATAGGTTGAATCTTGATCCATTTCTTATACTTTCTATACCACTTCAGTTGAATCGAATACAAGCCTTTTGTTAGGAAGGCATGCATATAAGGATGCAAGGCTAATGTGAGTGATTTTTCGTTCTGATCATGCAATAAATAACGAATGTTATTTTCGATCTCGTCAATGATCATGATGCTTGGCTTGATCCTTCCGGTACCTTCACACACAGGGCATGCTTCCAAGATTTCGATATTCATTTCAGGTCTGACCCGCTGACGCGTGATCTGAACCAAACCGAATTTACTTGGAGGAAGAATGGTATGCTTTGCATGATCTTTTGACATTTCATCCTTCAGCTTTTGGTATAAAGCGCGACGGTTTTTGCCATCATGCATATCGATGAAATCGACCACAATAATACCACCCATATCGCGTAAACGCAGCTGACGTGCAATTTCAATAGCCGATTCGATATTTACATCCAATGCATTTTTCTCCTGGCTATTATCCTTTTTCACACGGTGACCACTATTAACGTCAATCACATGCATGGCTTCGGTATGCTCAATGATCAGGTAAACCCCACTTTTGATGGTGACTGTTTTTCCAAACGAACTCTTGATTTGTTTATCAATCCCTAGGAATTCAAAAATACCTTTTTTGCCTTTATAATGTTTTACAATATCCACTTTATCGGGGGCGATAGTGCGGATATAGTTTTTAATGTCTTCGTAAAGAACGCTATCATTAATATGAATATTATTGAATGATTCGTTCATTAAATCTCTTAAAATGGCAGAAGTACGATCCAGTTCACTGATAATTTTTTGAGTAACTACCGCAGTGCTTAATCGCTTGGCGAGGGTATTCCATTTTTCAACTAAATTCCGAAGGTCGGTATCCAATTCAGCTACCTTTTTGTTTTCGGCAACAGTACGAATGATGACCCCAAAATTATTGGGCTTAATACTTTGAATGAGTCGTTTTAATCGATTTCTCTCCTCTGCATTTTTAATTTTCTGTGAGATGGAGATACGATTCGAAAAGGGTACGAGTACCAAAAACCTTCCGGCAAATGATATTTCGGAAGAAATCCGAGGACCCTTCGTAGAGATTGGTTCTTTAGCTATTTGAACTAAAACTTGTTGGTTCGAAGAAAGAACTTGCGTAATTTTTCCGGTTTTATCGATGTCAGCCTCTAGCTTGAATGTTTCAAGTTGAGGTTTTTGGTTTGCTGGTCCGTGTTGTACCGCTTTACTGAATTTGTTCAGTGAACGTACTTGTGGGCCTAGATCCAAATAATGCAAAAAGGCATCTTTTTCGTACCCAACATCAACGAAGGCTGCATTTAATCCGGGCATGATTTTCTTAACCCTTCCTAAATAAACATCTCCTACCGAGTAATTATTATTGTTCTGTTCTTTATGTAACTCAACAAGGAATTTATCTTCTAAAAGTGCTATTTCAACCTCCGAAGAATTGGCATTTATAATTAATTCCTTATCCACAATAAGAATATTTTAAGTGTCTTTATCTTATTGACAATAGTATATCAATAATTTATAAAGAGGGACATTGTATGCATATATAAAAGATCACATGAAACATTTAGCTTCATGTGATCATAAAGATAATCAAAAGAAATCTCTTATTTCTTTTTATGTCTGTTTTTTCTTAAACGCTTTTTACGTTTGTGCGTTGACATCTTATGTCTTTTTCTCTTCTTCCCGCTTGGCATAGTATTGTAATTTGAATTATTTAACCTGATTTTTCACTTCGTTAACAAAAGTCTTCGCAGGCTTAAAAGAAGGGATATTGTGTGCAGGAATGATGATAGTTGTGTTTTTTGAGATATTTCTTCCAGTTTTTTCTGCTCTTCTTTTAATAGTGAAACTACCAAAACCTCTTAAATAAACGTTTTCTCCTTTTACCATAGAGTCTTTAACTGCGTCCATAAAAGCTTCAACTGTAGCCTGAACAGCTACTTTTTCAATCCCAGTTTTGTTTGCAATTTCCGCAACGATTTCTGCTTTTGTCATGTCTTTATATTTTTTAATGATTTGATAATAAGTTTTCTTTTATCGGGCAGCAAAGATATACTTTTTTTGTCTGAATTTAAAAACTTTAAAAAACTTTTTTATTTCTAAGAAGCTCTATATAAATTTGTTCCAATTATGAGAGATACAGCGAAGAGGATTTTAAATTGGTATAAAGAGAACAAGCGAGAACTTCCGTGGAGAGAAACGAAGGACCCTTATCTCATTTGGATCTCGGAAATCATGTTACAACAAACGCGTGTGGATCAGGGTTTGGGCTATTATCTGAAATTTGTAAAACGATTTCCGGATGTGAAATCTTTAGCGCAAGCGGATGAAAATGAAGTCTTAAACTATTGGCAAGGATTGGGTTATTATTCACGAGCACGGAATTTACATTTCTCTGCCCGATATATTGTGGACGCATTAAATGGAAGATTTCCCAATACCTATGACGACTTATTACAGTTAAAAGGAGTGGGACCCTATACGGCTTCAGCCATAGCATCCATTGCTTTTAATTTACCCCATCCGGTGATTGATGGTAATGTCATGCGTGTTGTGAGTCGTTTATTCGGCATTGATGAGCCTATCAATACCTCCATCGGGCTTAAAAAAATCAATGAAAACTTAAATACTATTTTTGTGAACGATCAGCCTGGCGATTTTAATCAGGCAATGATGGAATTTGGCGCACTCTTTTGTAGCCCGCATAATCCGGATTGTGAAAATTGCATCTTTAACAATGATTGTGTGGCTTTTAATTTGGGGAAAGTGAATGATATTCCACAGAAACTGAAAGCCCAGGCAGCCAAGGATTGGTTCATTCATTATTTTGTGATCTATAATGAAAAAAAACAAACCCTTCTTCTTCGAAAGCGAGAGAATAGTAGTATCTGGAAAAATTTATATGATTTCCCATCTATTGATTCAAATCTGAAGATGAGCTCAGAGCAACTTAGGCAGTCGAATGAATTTAAACAATTGCTTAAAGATCATCCACCGCAATTACCCAAACCGCTAATTTTAAAACATCAACTTAGTCATAGAAACGTTTTTGCGAACTTTTTTTTCATCCCTATAGATGGAGCTATTTTGACAAATGGTAATGAGGGACTAATTGCTGTAAAACTCACTAAAATTAAGGATTATCCCATTTCACGACTCATTGATATTTACCTGAATGAGTTTATTGAAAAGGAATTAAATGCATCGTCTTAAGCTATATAGGTGGGACATTTTTAAATTTTGGGTATTAATTCATAGCGGCTTGTTAACAGCCCGATTTAATTCTTATTTTTGTAAAACTTAATAAAAATATTATGGCAGGAGTAAACAAAGTAATCCTTTTAGGACATTTGGGCAAAGACCCAGAATCTTTTACATTCGAGAATGGTGTAAAAAAAGTAAGTTTTTCAATAGCCACTACCGAAAGTTATAAAGATAAAGACGGCAATCGTGTTGACCAAACCGAATGGCACAATGTTGTTTTGTGGCGTGGATTGGCCGATGTAGCCGAAAAATATTTAAATAAGGGGAGTCAGGTATATATTGAAGGGAAAATTAAAACCCGTGCATGGGACGATAAGGATGGTAATAAAAGATATACCACTGAAATTTATGCGGATAATATGACCATGTTAGGTGGAAAAAAAGATTCTACTAATGGTGGATCTCAAATAGCGGAATCACCTCAAATGGATAATTCTCCAGCTCCCGAAGACGATTTACCATTCTAAAAAGTACAAAATAAATCCAAGGTTGAGTTTTAATAAGTAATTCTGAACCTTGGATTTTGATTTTTTTATACCTTTGGTGTATAAATCAACAAACGTAAAAATAATTTTGGAAGACCCTGATTTAGACTCGCTTGTTAATCTGGCATATCTTATTGCCGATCCTATTTTAAAATCCTTTAGTTTTGAGATTCTTATAAGTTTAATTGTACTGGTATTTTTATTGCTTTTATCAGCTTTAATTTCCGGTTCTGAAATTGCTTATTTCTCTTTATCAAGTTCTCATTTTGATGATCCCAAGATTAAAAGAGGAGGTGCTGATCACATTGTGAAAACCCTACTCGAAAGACCTAAACGATTGCTGGCCACTATTCTAATTGCTAATAATTTTGTAAATGTGGCTATTGTTATTTTATCCACTTATCTAACTACCCTTTTATTTAATCTAGAGAACTATCCGATACTTGCCTTTACTATTCAAGTTGTGGTAATTACACTACTGATTTTATTATTTGGTGAAATTATGCCTAAGATTTATGCGACTCAACAAGCCTTAAATTTTGCACATTTAATGGCTCGGCCTTTACAATTATTGATAAAACTATTCTACCCCCTAAGCACTGTAATGGTTAGATCCACTTCTTTTATTGTTAAGCGAATGAGTGGAAAAGGTTCTCAAATATCACGAAGTGAATTATCCGAAGCTATAGATATCACTATTGATGATGATGTTCGGGAGGAAGAACGCAGGATATTACAAGGCATCGTTAAATTTGGAGATATTGATGTTACTGAGATCATGAAGTCCAGAATAGATGTAACGGCTGTTGAAATAGAAATGTCGTTTGACGATTTGTATAAATTGATTTTGGAATCGGGATTTTCTCGTCTACCCGTTTATAAAGAATCCAT
>JBFFMB010000063.1:0-7341 GCA_041554455.1 Bacteroidales bacterium | reverse complement strand
GGAACAAGCATAATACCATCTTTAATTTTTTGGTTTTCATAATCGATAATATTTACCAAACGACAAAATCCCAAAGCATAAATATCATTTTGCAGTTCTCTCAAAATATCTTCATCCCTCGAAATTATTGTAGTACTTAAATTATCTAAATCAGATTTGAATGATTTTGACAGGTACGATTTTATTGTTTGATCATCATAATAACATCTAATTGGGATTGATTTATCGCTATCAATCAATGATCCCCAATATTGTTTTTCAGGATTTGATAAAACACTTACAACCTCATCAAGAGATATTCCTTTTTTGCTTAATTCATTCTCAAAGGGGTTTTTTGCATTTATAATAGGCACAACAATATCTCTACCCAAAACCATTCTCCATAGTGAAGCATTGTTTAGTGCAGGTTCATAATTACTCGTAATAAGTCCAATATTCCCTTCAGTGTTTATGATATTATTGAATTCTGTATCCTTAAAACGTTTAACATCTATTCTTGTATCAGGATTGCTTTCTTGGAATTTACTTACCCAGATTTTTGTAATATCAAATAACTCTGAACTACTCCATACATGAATTGAATCAATCTGAGAAGATCTTTTCTCTATTGCTGTAACAGATAAATTTGTCGATAAAATTAAGAAAAGTGATATCGAACTGATTAATACAATGATTTTTTTCATGGCGCCATATTTTTTAGATTATCTGCAATGATTTTTCAAATGCAGTTCTAAATATCAAAGGGCAAACATGGTGCCACATCAAATCATAGGCCCTATCGCGCTGTATATCTGTTCATTAGCTTTGTCTTAAATTAAACTCGGTTGTTATTTACTGTAGAATATATCCACACACAATTAACAAATCACACCTATCTACCTGATTTCATGGCCCTTATAAGGCTTGTTGTTTTTTTCAGCAGATGTAGTATTATTCAACTATCAACAATTATAAAAATCTTAACGAATGACTACAACAATGATTCAGCAGGGGACACAACAATAATTAACTAAATATATTTTATTATTAAATGGACAGAAAAGAATAGTGCAAATTCTTTAATCATACCAAAAGCCATAAGAAATAATAATATCCACAATATCACTTTAACTGCTCCTGCTTCACTTGTGCATAATGCTTTAAACGCTTATCTAATTATAAACAAAAAAAATCCATCGGCTATTATAAGCCGATGGATTATCAATCTGCATTAACCAACTATTTTAATCGAAGAACTTGTTTGGAAATATATTGACAGCAAAAAATCCAAAAAGCCCAGTTACTAGGACAATTCCAAAATCTACAAAATGATTTTGGGGGTTTGCTTTTCTTCTCTTGATTATAATAAACTGAGTAATTACTAATAAAAAATGTAATATTATCCAGTTTAAACTTTTGGTAGGATGAAAATAGAAATTTATAAAGCTATTGTATTTATCCGTTAGATTTAATTCTGCTGGAAATAAAAAGCTAAAGACCTTCCCTTCTGGCCTTAATGAACGTTTAGTCCATACTTTAAGATATTCATCAACTTTATCCATATTATCATCAAGTACTGTTACTTTCATAAAGTCTTCGGCTAAAGTGACAATATTATAATTGAATAAATCACCATAGATAATCATTTCTTGATTATCAGAATTAAAACCATCAACAGGCAAACGAACTAAATCATAATCATCTTGAGTGATAATAAATATCTTATCGTCGTTACCAATCAAATAACAGTAATAATTCTTGTTTTTGAAATCAACACAAGAAATATGTTTAAATGTTAATCCTTTCGGAATTTCGACCTGTTTTACATAAGGCTGACCTTTTATCATTTTCACATGAAAAACTTGATTAACAGCATCTACTATAAAATACCCTTCATCACAGGATTTACGAGTTGTAGGAATTCCTTCAATCATTTTAGCAGGAAACGCAAAACCTTTTTCTTGCACAGCTTTTGTGAATAGTTCTGATTTTTGCTCATCAATTTTATTTCCAGCTGCAATAATAAATTCAAAACGCGAATTTATTCTAAAATAATCATCTGGCATTGATAATGCTGCTCTCCCTGATTCTGACTCAAACATTGGATATAATCCAGGTTTTGGAGACTTCATGTGACGTGGTTTAAATCTATATGAAGAACGAGCTCCACTAACAAGATGAGGATCCATTTCTACACCATTAATGGTATCAGGTAAAGTTTTAGAAATCATCAACTGACGAAAGTTCAATAAAGGCAGTTTTTGCTCATATTCCTCTCTCGTAAACTCTTGTCCTTTATCATTCACTCTATAGTAATCGCCATTTTCATCCGTTCCACTGATCATAAAACAATTATCAACACAACTGTACATAACAAATGGCTTAGGAATTGGCTTCTCAAATGTCAACCAATACATCCATGGCAAAATTATCGATAACGATATGATCGTTATTATGACTAAAATATATCTGCTTAGATTCTTCATTTCTACATTTCTCCTTTCCTGAATCGATATGCTGAAAATAGCAACGACACACTCGTTAATACAGTTAGTAAAGCCAATTGGATGTTGATTGGTGCATAAGCTCCTGTCATACCAGTTTTTAGGTACAAAGGCAGAAATATTGCAGCCGCAAAAGCATATAAAATACGATATTTCCAAATGGGTTCTAAGACGATCAATGCAACCATAAAATAAGCTGCTAAACCAGACAAAAACCAAGGAGTAATTGTAATTAAGGAAGCGATAGTAATTTCAGATCCAAAATAGAAACTACTCAACATCCAGAAAACCAAAAATTGTAGTAGGAAAATTGCAAGCAAACTTAAGGTACCAACACCTAACATCATTAGCAGGGCTTTGTTCTCATTAATAGGTAAATGAAAAGTTAATTTAATTCTCTTATTCACAGTCTCTGGAAAATATTGCGCTACACCAACTGCTATACCAATAAGCAGCGGAATATAGTTAAGTGAATTGAAAATCTTAACCCCTAGGAATAAAATGTTATACCATGCTCCACTAGCACCACCAAAAGTAATTGTGCGTTGTACATTCATAAACATATAAGCCACAACCAAAAGGCCTGCTATACCAGATCCGATTAGAATCCATCTAATCTTGATCCATTCTTTATATATCATTGATTCTAACATATCATCCTAATATTTACCAGTTAAACCTATAAATGCATCTTCCAAATTCATCTCTACCTTTTTGAAATTTTTATGTTCAATCCCTTTTTCTTTAAGGAAATTTTTAACAAAATCTTCCGATTCATAGGTATAAAGCTCAACCTCATTTTTTAATTTCTCAAAATTGTTAACAAATTTCTCTTGAGATAAATCAACCTTGTCGTTTGTTACTGCAAAATTGAATTGTTTGAAATTTTGCATAAACTCATTTACTGGACATTGTGCCAAAACCCGATTATAGTCCATGATTAAAACATCATCAATTAATCGCTCCATATCAGAAATGATATGAGATGTCGTGAAAATTGTTTTATTTTCAGATTTTGCATAAGCACGTAAATAGTCGATAAACAAGCGGCGATAACCCGGGTCTAAACCCATAGAAAAGTCATCCAAAATAAGCAAGTCCGGGTCTTGGGCTAAAATTAGTCCAAGTGCCACTTGTGACCTCTGTCCACACGACATTGTTGAGATCTTTTGCTTTGGTGTTACCTTAAGTTTCGACATCAAATCCCAGTATGGCTTATTATTCCAATGGGGATAAAATCCAGCATAAAATTTTTCTATTTGATGGATATCCATAAAAGAATACTGAATATGGCCTTCAATTAGGAAACCTATCCTCCCTTTATTTTGTGGAGTGAGCTGCTGTGTATTCTCACCATAAATCAAACATTCTCCACTACGTGGCTGTAAAAAGCCATTCAAAATATTTATCGTAGTGGTTTTCCCTGCACCATTCTTACCCAGTAAACCCAATATACTGCCTTCTTTGACGTGTATATTTAGATTTTCGTACACAAGCTTTGTACCGTAGTAATGGGTGAGATTGTTGCACTCAATCACATTATTCATACATTATTTTTTTAAAAAGTTACACCTGTACTGATGTTGAATATAGTCCGAGATTGGCCATTATCTCCTTTGTAACATTCAACACTTGATTTTATAAAATATTGATCAAATACTTTTTTCATTGGAATTTCGAAAGCAAACTCTACTCTAGGAGCATAATATTTGTCTGTAAGAAACTCATAATCTGGAGCTAAAATTTTCTCAGCAAGAAATGTATAATCACTAAGCTCAAGTTCTCCATTGATATTAAATTTATAGTTAAGCCCTAATCCAAACGAAAAAGCCCCTCCTTTTCGCATTGCATAACTTTTATCTAAAGCAACACCCATTTTCATGTTTTTGAAATTTTGCTTTTGCATTGGGATATAATACTTTTCGTCAAAACTATGATAAGAAGCAAATGCCTTGATAGCATAATTTAGTTGGTTAGCTTTTCGAAGTTTATGGTATTCATAAAAAACATTCAATTTTAAGTCTTTGGCACCATACTTCTCCTCTTCTGCATAAGTCACCCAATTATCTAAATTATTTCCAGGAGTGAGCTCTAAATGTTGAATAATTTCAATTCCAGTCATCGTGTTTAAATTTAACTCACAACCGAAATATTTAATTTGTCCTTCTTTAGTAATCGTAGTATAATTGTATAGATCGAATTGAATTCCTTTTAGTTTTGAATCCTCCTTCATTGATGACCACGACGCACTTGATGCTTTTCTGCCATCCCCATTTAACTCTTTGTAAAATAAAAGTTTTGACCCGAATATTGATTTAAAATTAGCTTTCGAATAGGCCAATTGAAAGTCAAATCCACGAGTGTTTCTTTTTTGGAGTCTGTTAAAATTTTCAGATTCGTGAGCGATCGCAAGACCAAGCCCATGTGTTGAAAAGAAAGCCGCATTTGTATTCTCTCTAATAATTGACACTTCAATTTCTTCATTATAATATTTATAAAGCAAATTGAACCCAAGCTTGAATTTACCCATATCATAGATCAAACCAGGGGATACGGTCATATGAAAGACTTTATTTAGAGGTCTAGGATCGATGTCTTGAACCGACAATCCAACTTTGAAATCCAGTCCCATGCCAATGATTAGCTTATCTCCCATAGGTGTAGACATTCCTGCAGCTACACTAAAGAACTCACGATCATAATTGTCATTTCCAACAGTATCAATTAAATGATAAGGTGTAACTCGAAAGGGATTATTCACATCAGAAAAATCCAATCCTTTTTCATTCCCTCTCTCATAATTAAACCCACCATACACATTGAAATTTTTGACTTTTGCATACGAAAGTGTATTGAAGTTAAACTGATTTAGTTTTTCACCTTGCTGAACACGTTTATATTGACCATCTTCAATAAGATAATTGGCATTTAAGATACCTGGTAACAAATCTCCCATTTGACTGAATGCTGCTGGATTGCTGGAATTTAACCAGAGATTTTGCAACTTAACCAATTCAAACGAATGCAGTGATACTTTTTGCAAGCTGTCAGATGCAGCCATCAAGGTAATACCCATATTCAAAATGAATGCTACCAATAATATTTTTTTCTTATTCATAAATCCAAGGTTTAGGGTCAACATCTTTTAAGAAATCTACTGTTGAATTATTAGTGTCTTGATATACAGTTCGTCCGTTTACAACGTATTTTACTTTACGACGAATACATTTTCCGGATTTTGAACCCGCTTCTACATAGGTATAACCGGCATCTAATTCAACTTGGAAACGTTTAAATGCTGCACGTGCCTCGTCTCTAACGACTTCAACAGCATCAACGATCATATCTTTAGAAATTGTACAATACAAACGAGTACTGGTAGTTTCAGGCTTACGTGTTAGATGATTATTAATATAATCTGTACGCTCCGTTAAATCCGTTGAAATCCGAGCCAGTGCAATAGCACTAGTACCACTAACTCCAAAAGCAATATCAGTGCCTCTGAATGTGAATAACTCTTCCAACATATTAGGAACTGCAGGATAGTCAATATCAGCACCCGTAGCGTGATCAACCCAAAATTCGAAATTTGCATTTCCCATATCTACGGTTTCCAATGGATTTCCGTTTGGATCACTCATGTGATTAAACCCATCGCGAGCAAGAACAATGCTAGAGCCCGGTTGCACCGGAACATCATCACCATCGCCAGGGATAGTCCAAATCATTTTTACAGCCACGTCATCAGGCAAATGCAACCACGCACTAGTGCTTGTTCCTGAAGATTCATGTTCAATAATTGAAAGACCATCAGCATATTGAACAACCGCAGAATTATTATAAATTTCAACATACTGCGCATCATAATAAGATTTACTGGCAGGAGTTTTTGTTCCACTAAAATAAAATTCCTTAATGATCAGTGGGTTTGATAAACTCAAAATTACCGGAAGTGACTCTTCAACGACTGGATTAAATACTGACACATCCAAGGTTGCATTAAAATTACTTTCGGTTTGTCCATCATTATATTGATGACTTAATGTTGCTGAATAAAATCCAGGCTCAACATTTAAGAATGTAACCTTACCATCCGAATCAACCATCGATTCGTAAGCATACTTTTTCTCTAAATTATTTAATAACACCTTCGCTCCTAACACGGATTCAAGAGTTATTTCCACATTTAGAGGGATCGTCAATTCAACTGTATATGCGTTGAATGCAGGTTCCTTCATACAAGATGAAAAGAACAAAACAAATGAAATGATATATAATATTTTTTTCATAACGATTAAATTTTAATTCTAAGTTCTGCACCAAAATAGATTGGAGAATTTCGTCTGACATAGGACTGAGTTCTCGTGTATTGATATCGTGGTCTGTAATTAGTAAAATTATTTACATACAAACTCAGACGCATATTGTCCGAAATTTCTTTTGAGATTCGAATATTAGCCATAAATAATGGAGACTTATCTTCTGTTTCCCAGTAGAGATCATTCTTCTCAGTTACATAACGAACATACAATGGATCATTTCGCATTTCTGGTGTAAATGGGATTGTTTCACCTTCAGCATTCACCAAGTAGGTTGGAACTTCATCGTAGAATGGATAATAGTATTTATCGAACCAAATCATTTGAAGGGTTGTTGAAACCATCAAACGTAATGCAGGGATATGTGTAACCATGCGAAGATTCGTATTGAAACGTTCACTTACTTTGGTTTCGCCAGCAGCATATACACCAATATATTCATATTGCGTACTTGTTCCACTACTTGGTAAATAATACGAGTCTTTAGTACTTACTGTTCTGGTCGTTTTTAACCAAGCACCATCTAAATAAAAGCTAGT
>JBFFMB010000062.1:0-7394 GCA_041554455.1 Bacteroidales bacterium | reverse complement strand
ATTTGATAAAAAAAACGATCAAAACAATTAAATCTTGATTAATTTAAAATCAGAAATGAGATTTCTCACTTCGTTCAAAATGACAAGAAAAATGAATCACTTTACTCTTGCTGTCATTTCGAAGAAGCGTAGCGAAGAGAAATCTATAACTAAAGTTACATTCTTGACAATTGCCAACGAGATTTAGTTTTGCTGATTTTCAATTCTCAATCGTTCGAAATAAAAAAAATCCCTCACTCAAAAGCAAGGGATCAAATTTATATTCTCTAAAGTCTAGCGTCTAAAATCTAGCGTCTAAAATCTAGCATTCATCATCTCCAAAACCTCCGCTCAAATCAAATGGATCGTAAAAGAGGCTATAAATCTTTTTTTGATGCTAAAGGTCGTCTTTCAGATCGTCATCATCATCATCCGATTCTTTCTCGGCTTCTTCGTAATTATCGTTATCCGCTAAATACTCAACATCGGCATGCTCAATTTCGTATTTATCTTTAATATCGTCTTTCAAATTGCCATCATCATCATAATCATCATCATCCAAAATGATCTGTTCAGCCACTCTGATCGACATGCGGATCATATAGATTTTTTCGTCTGTTTCGAAAGGCAATGCCGAAACATATTCTCCTTTACTATTCTTAAATTCTATGAGATGATCACTATAGCCTTCAGGATATACAAGTTTTATTTGCTCTTTTAATTCAGTGCTTAACTTTTCGTAATCCTGAATAACTCTTAATTTATTTGTTTTCATAGTTTGAACAATTATAATCCTAATAAATAAGCGAAAATGAGGGGTGCAACAATGGTGGCATCCGATTCTATAATAAATTTGGGCGTATCAATATCTAATTTTCCCCAAGTGATTTTTTCATTAGGGACAGCTCCCGAATAGGATCCATAACTGGTGGTCGAATCTGAGATCTGACAGAAGTAACTCCAAAAAGGAGTGTCAGTACGTTCCATATCCTGATAAAGCATAGGAACCACACAGATCGGGAAATCGCCTGCGATCCCACCACCAATTTGAAAAAAGCCAATGCCATTGTCTTGTGTATTATCGGTATACCAATCAGCCAAGAATGTCATATACTCGATACCCGATTTCATGGTGCTTGCTTTTAACTCTCCTTTAATGCAATAGGACGCAAAGATATTTCCCATGGTCGAATCTTCCCAACCTGGAACGATGATGGGCAGATTTTTTTTAGCGGCAGCCAACATCCAACTGTTTTTAGGATCAATTTCGTAATATTCCTCCAATACGCCCGATAATAACATCTTATACATAAATTCATGGGGGAAATAACGCTCTCCTTTATTTTCGGCATCCTTCCAGATGTTAAAAATATGTTTTTGCAATCTCCTGAAAGCTTCCTCTTCGGGAATACAGGTGTCAGTTACTCTATTCAAGCCTTTTTCGAGCAAGGCCCACTCTTGTTCCGGAGATAGATCGCGGTACTCAGGAACGCGCTTATAATGCGAATGAGCAACCAAATTCATAATGTCTTCTTCCAGATTTGCTCCGGTGCACGAAATAATCTGCACTTTATCCTGACGGATCATTTCGGCGAATGATATTCCCAATTCAGCGGTGCTCATTGCTCCGGCTAATGTGATCATCATTTTGTTGCCTTTTTCTAATTGCTTTTCGAATCCTTGCGCTGCATCAACAACAGCCGCCGCATTAAAATGCTTGTAATGTTCAAGCATGAAATTTGAAATAGGGCCTTTATTAGTCATTGTCATTAAATTTATATGAAAGTAATTTATAATAGAGTTTCGCTACCAGAAATCCAGGAGCCTTAAGTCCTTCAATAGGTGCAAACTCAACAATATCAAAGCCAAGAACATTTTTAGCTTTGAACACTTTTTTTAAATATCGAATGGTTGTATTCCAGTCTAATCCGCCCGGCTCAGGAGTTCCTGTGGACGGCATGATGGAAGGATCAAAAACATCCAGATCTATTGTTAGGTAAACATTGTCGGTCATCAGCTCGATAGAGGCATCCATCCAATCAGTCGTGGCATAGATCTCTTCAGCAAAAAAACAATGATCGGATTTTAAATATTGCTTTTCGCACGTATCCATACTTCGTATCCCTACTTGAATGAGATTAGCCGTTTGGCTAGCCTTATGAACGGCACAAGCGTGATTGTATTCAGTCCCCATATAGGATTTTCGCAAATCCGCATGCGCATCCAGTTGAAGGACGGTTAAATCGGAATATTTTTGTCGATAAGCATCAATAATTCCAATACTCACCGAATGTTCCCCCCCAAAAAAGGTCAGGAATTTATTCAATTCAAGCAGCTTTAGGGTCGTTTCTTTTACGCTTTGATAAACGGCTTCGGGAGAGGATTCTTCGTTATTCTCTTCGATAATAGAAATGCCTTTTTTATAAACTTCCGAATTGGTTTCTATATCGTATAGCTCCATGTTTTCGGCTGCTTCTAAAAAGGTTTCAAATCCTTTATCGGCTCCTTTTCCCCATGTGCTTGTTCCATCATAAGGGATGGATTGCAAGAGTATTGCTGCATTTTCGATGCTTGCATACTGATCTTCTATTCCTGCAAAGTTCTTCATCATTATTCGTTGTATCCCAAAATATTGAACATTTCCTTAGCCGACTGTTCTTCTCTGTACACATAATCAATGATATTGCCTTTTTCATCACGATCAATGATGACGTGTTTTGGCGATGGAATTAAACAGTGTTTGATCCCTCCATAACCACTCACCGAATCTTGATAAGCACCGGTATGGAAAAATCCTAGGTATAATGGGACTTTGTCTTTTTCTTCATACATGGGAAGCATAACCTCTTGATTGAGATCTTCCGAATTATAATAATCCGAATGATCGCAACTCATTCCTCCAATATTTACACGCCCATACTCATTATTCCATTTGTTGATGGGTAATAAAATAAATTTTTCCTGAATGGACCAGGCATCCGGAATAGTATTCATTAAACTATTATTGATGATATACCAGGCTTCGGTATCATTTTGTTGTTTCTTTTCTAAGACTTCAAAAATAATGGCTCCCGATTCACCAACAGTATACTTCCCGAACTCAGTAAAAATATCAGGTTCTTCAACATTTTCTTTATTACAGGCCGCTTTAATATTGGCAATGATCTCATTGATCATATACTCGTAATTATATTCAAAGCCTAAATGGTTGCGAATAGGGAAGCCCCCTCCTAAATTGAATGAGCTTAAGTTTGTGCTTTCTTTTTTAAGTTCCACATATAATTTCAAGGCTTTTTGGAATTCACCCCAATAATAAGGAGTGTCTTTGATGCCTGAATCGACGAAGAAATGTAACATTTTCAATTCCACTTGTTCGTTGTCACGTATGTTTTCTTTAAAAAACTCAATGATCTCTGTATGAGGAATTCCTAGACGCGAAGTATAGTAAGCCGACTGTGCTTCTTCATTGATGGCCATCCGTAAACCGATCTTTAATTTCGATTTTGTTTTGATCTTTATCAGGCGATGAAATTCACTAATGGTATCTAGGATTATGATTGAGTTTTCAAAACCAGATTCCTGCATTTTGATAATCTTTCTCAAATAATCTTCTGTTTTATAGCCATTATGTACGATGATCCGTTTCTTATCTAATTTTTTCTTTTCGTACAGATTAAGAATTAGATCAATATCAAAAGAAGACGAAGTTTCAAGATTGACTTTTTGTTTTAATGCTTCTTTAATGACGTGATAGAAGTGATTGCATTTAGTACAATAACAAAAATGATAATTTCCTTTATAGGCATTATTTTTAATGGCACGATTAAACAGATTGCGTGCTTTTTTTATTTGATCTCCAATTTTAGGTAGGTAAATGAATCGAAAGGGGGTTCCGTGTTTTTCAATTAGATGCTTTAGCGATACGCCATGAAATGTTAAAAAACCATCTCTGAGGTCAAAACCCTCCTGAGGAAAGTAATAACTTTGTTCGATAAGATCAAAATAGGTGTTTTTCATTGACTGATATTAATTATATTTTCAAGGGCATTAAGATACTATTTTTAGTAAGCTTTTCAAATTTTGATATTTATTTATTCAAATATTTTAGATAATTAAAGCTTGAACAAATAAAAAATGAGAATTTGCAAAAATAGTATATTTCTATTGTCAAAACATAATTAATATTTCCTAGTAAAATCAGTGCTTTGCGAAGATAAAGGGTGATTTATGCCAACAAAATAGAATCGATAATGTCCTATTTTGAACTGGTTTTTGAAGCAAAAATGTCCTAATTTTAAATTCCGATTATTTTGCCATTCATCGTCGCAGCAGGCATTTTATTTAAGCAAAGATCAGTTTAATCATTCAAATGCTCATGTATCAATGCATTGAAAAGCGTCACTAGTTTTTGCATAAGGGCCAGTTGTGGATTGTACTTAATAGCTCCAATATGGGCAATGGGTAATACGCTAGGGGAGGTTCCGGTAAAAAAGGCGGCATCGTAATTAGATATTTCATCTGCTTTGATAGGGCGTTCTACTAAAGGGATGGAATGCTGCTTACACAGTTCCATCAGCTTTAAACGGGTGATGCCGGGCAATACTTCACTAAGTGGGGTGGTGTAAACGCTTTCCCCTTTAATAAAAAACACATTGGAGCGCGATCCTTCGGTGATGAATCCCTTGCGATCAACCAATACGACCTCATATAATTCTTCTTTCGAGATTTGAGCGATGGTTTTGGTTCGTAGATCCAGATTGATGATTTTGGCATTGGGGTTTTCGCGTTCTCCAAAATACAATTCACTGGCTACTCCATTTTGAATCATTTCAGCAGTGGGGTAGCGATCTTCAATAAATAAACACAGAAATGTTTTATTCCCATCATCAGCAATGTTAAAAATCAGCTCAATGTTTCCCTTAGTGACCTTATTGATCTGGGCTAACTCATCCATTTGACGGATGATCTCGTCTTTATCGATCCACAGATCAAATGATAATAATCTGACTGAATTTATAAGCCGTTCATAATGTTCCTTAAAAAAGAGGGTTTTCCCATTGATAATTCTCATGACCTCATATATAGAGGTGCCCTGATTTATAATGGCATTATCGTATTCAGGGCTGTTTTTTATTTCTCCATTGTAAAGAAACAATTGGTGGTAGGCAGACATCATTTATGTTTAGATCTTTATTAATGTTCAAATTTTATCAGAATAGCTGATAAGTATCAAAAATTACAAATAACAAAAAAATCAAATTACAAATAAAACTCAAACTACAATTTTCAATAAATGCTTTAAAATTATTCTCTTTTGGGTTTTTGAATATTGTAATTTATTTGCTATTTGTTATTTGCTATTTGGTGCTTGTTATTTGTTATTTGGTGCTTTCAAACAAATCTTATTTGTTTGATTTTAAGTAATCCTTTATCAGTTTATCAGCGGCATCAAAATCATCTTCGGCTACAAATACGCGGCATGCATCTTCTGGCGCTCCTGAAGCCCAGCCTGCAATCGTGCTTTCCATTAAACTATCGCGAACCATTACACCTAATCCGTTATCTTCTAAGATGCTTTTTATAAAATTTGCATCTACACTCGAACCAGTATAAACCAGTTTTAATCCGTCATGATCTGTCATAATATTAAATTTGAAAGTTTGAAAATATGTTAATTTGAAAATCACAACAGAGTCTAGCATCTTATATCTAGGATCTATTATCTTTCTTTAGTAAAGTTAAGGAATGCAAGCGGGAAATCAAATTACTTTTTTGCAGTAATTTTGGTATTATGGGCATTCAGATTGATGATGGCAAAAATCATAACTATAGCACTGAGCCATTGTACCCATGAGAGTATCGTATGATTGACGAAATAATCGAGTAATACGGCCGTAATCGGGAAGAATAATTCGCAAATAGTCGCAATAATGGCCTTGACTTTATTCAATCCATAATAGAATAAAAAGATAGCTCCTGAGCCACTTGTAAAAGCAATGATCAAGAAAAACAACCAATTCTTTGGAGTGGTTAAGAAAAACTGATTTAAATTTCCTCCGATACTAACCACAAGCAGCATAAGCAAAGCTGTGATTCCGTAACGATAAAAGGTGGCTGTTTTGAAGTTATACCGTTGTAATATTTTTTTACTAAAGACTGTTGAACTTCCAAATGAGAATGCTGCCAATAAAGCTAATGAGGAGGCATAAATAGTGTTTGCTCCTGTATCAAAATCGGGTAATCGTAATCCGAAAGTCATGAAATAACCCGCAATGATGGCTAGTGTAGCCCATAATAAAAAAGTCGGACGAATTTTTTCTTTCAATAATAAGGCCGCCAAGGAAATGGCAAAAACCGGTTGAAGCTTTTGCAGAAGTACAACAATGGTCAGTTTCTTAAAGCTGAGCAAAAACAAGGCTTTGACAATCGCTATCGTTCCGATTGCCCCACCAAAAATGGCAAGAAGTAAAAGAAAAAGAATATCTGTTTTAGTAAACTTTCGAATGTTTTTATATTCTCTGAAGAAGAATAAATTCATGATCAGAAAGGGGAGGGCATGCAAAATAAAAACCACATAGCTTACTTCCAGATTGTACAAACGAGGTGTTAATACAATCCCGTCCATACCCCATAGCATAGCCGAAAAACTAATGGCAATGGCTCCTGTTATAATTGATTTTCTCGTCTTGGTCATCTATACTGCATTGAAATCGATGGCAAAAATAATGTTTTTATTTGTAAGATTATAGAAAGAGTCCTTAGAATATAGTTGACAGAATACAGTAGACAGAATACCGAATGACTTATTTTGCTAAAGTGAATAAGAACTCCAGGCCACCATCAGGATGATTTCGAACCGAAATCTCACTCTGATGTAACTGAATGGCATTTTTAACGATGGCTAATCCCAATCCTGTACCGCCTGTTTTGCGACTTCTTCCTGAATCTACACGATAAAAACGTTCGAAGATCCGTGGTAAATGTTCTTCTTTAACGCCAACGCCTGTATCTCTAAACGAAAAATAATAGTATTTGGAGTCGTCGAGATAATTGGAGATTTTAATTTCGATTTTATCCCCTGCATATTTGATAGCGTTGTCAAACAGATTTAGGAATACAGAGAAAAGAAGGGAGCGATTCCCATTGATTTCTATACGTGGATCAATGTCAATGGAAAGCTTGATCTTTTTCTCATCCAACTTATTATGCATTTGATCGCTGACATCATAAATGATTTCTGAAAGATTGACTTTCTCAAATTTAAAGCGTTCTTTGGATTCCTCTATCTTATTGAGCACCGAAATATCTTCAATTAATTCATTGAGTCGGTGACTTTGTTTGAAGGCTTTTTCGATAAAGTATCTTCTTTTTTCCGCATCCAAATTATTATTCATCAAGGTTTCCATATAGCCCAT